>JALOLR010000016.1:34034-92999 GCA_025455885.1 Acidimicrobiales bacterium | reverse complement strand
GAGCGCCACCACGGCGTCGGCGAAGCGCTCCACGCTCTCGAACCACCCCGGCAGGTCCTCGGCGGCGTTGCGCGCCGGCAACAGCACCACCAGCCGGGGGCGGCCTGCCTCGGCGACCGTCGGCTCCGGTCGCCCCACCGGACGGGCGCCGACCAGGGTCGGGGTTCCCGGCGGGCGGGGGGCCCACGGGACGACCGTGGCGGGGACCTCGTCGACGCCGCCGAAGCCGGTCGGATACCGACCCCTCGGGTCGGCCTGCTCGTACTTCGCGATCCTCGCCGCCCTGCGGTCGTCGTCGTGGGACCCCCAGTGCTGGATCCGCAGGGACGTGCGCACGTGCTGGCCGGGGCCCAGCGCGGTGGGGACCGGGTCGAAGTGCAGTTGCCCGTCCGGGAAGCGGTGTCCCGCCTGGTGGAGGAACAGTCGATAGACCCAGCGGAACCCGGGGTCGCAACCGTCGCCCCACATCCGGAAGCACTGCAGCCCGTAGGCGACACCGGGGAGGGCGTCGCCGGCGAGGAAGTCCCGCAGCGCCTCCGCGTCGTCGGCCGCGAGCCGCTCGTCGGCGTCGAGCGACAGGACCCACTGGGGGGCCGACGACTCGGCGGCAGCGAGGAGCTCGGCCCGGTTGGCGCCGTCGTCCCATCCCTCATAGGTCTCGCGACGGGGGTTGCGCA
This sequence comes from Acidimicrobiales bacterium, assembly GCA_025455885.1. Taxonomy (NCBI): domain Bacteria; kingdom Bacillati; phylum Actinomycetota; class Acidimicrobiia; order Acidimicrobiales; species Acidimicrobiales bacterium. Next base: position 92,322 of record JALOLR010000016.1, on the reverse strand, counting down.
GCACCACCTCGAGCGCCACCACGGCGTCGGCGAAGCGCTCCACGCTCTCGAACCACCCCGGCAGGTCCTCGGCGGCGTTGCGCGCCGGCAACAGCACCACCAGCCGGGGCCCGGGCGGACCGGGGTGGCGGGTGCCCCGACGTTCGTCGAGGGGCGGCTCGCGCCGCGCCTCCTCGATGAGCCGGTCGAGATCGAGGTTCCCGGGGCACGTCTTGGCGGGATGGATCTGGTTGTGACCGAGGACGTGGTCGCGATCGAGCGGGATCCCCCACCGGTCGGCGATCCCCCGCAGCAGCCGTGCCCCGGCGCGGTACTGGGCGTCGGGACGGTGGACCCCGTGAGGGTCACGGTCGTCGTCGAACTCGATGCCGATCGTGCAGAGGTTGGGTGAGACCCCGCCGAGCACCTCGAGATCCGGTGGGGCGGTCGAGCCGGCGTGAGCGGCGGTGTCGGCCTCGTCGACGAACTCGACCACCCGGCCGTCGAGCCCCACGAGGTAGTGGGCGCTCACCCCGCTGCGCTCGCTGGCGAACCAGGCGACCGTGCCCGAGAACGAACCGTCGGTGGTGTGGACGACCACGGCGCGAGGCTGATGACCCCGACGTCCCCTCTCGAAGTTCGGCGTGCGGGCCCACTCGGCCGCCAACGGCGTCAGCCGGTGAAGCGGGGGCGAGCGGAGACCGGCGACGCCGCGCCGGCGCCGGCGCCGGCACCACCCCGGGTGGCCTGGTCGCCCTGGGCGTCCGTCGGCGGGTACAGGTCGTCGGCGCCCGCGTAGAGGTCGTCGGCTGCCGCCGTGAAGGGGCCGGTCGACGCCGACAGCGCGTCGGCGTAGGTGAGTGCCGCGGCGGTGGAGACCCCGAGGGCGACGAGGCCCCGGATGAACACCCGACGGCCCATGCGCCCGCCGACATAGGCCTCGACCAGCTGCTCACGTGACATCGACGGCGCTCCTGCTCGGTGACGAAAGAGACGACGCCGGAGACGGTAGCCGACTGACGCGCCGGTGAGCGGCGACCGCCGTCCCCGCTCAGCCCTGGCCGACCCCGATGCGTGCCGGGAAGAGGAGCGCCTGCGGGGTGACCCGCAGGAGACCGGCGGCGAACGATCCCGGCGCCGCCGTCTCCGAACCGCCGGCGTCGGGCGCGACCACGAAGACCGCCTCGCGGTGCTCGGTGAGGAACGCGGCCATCGTCGCGACCGGGTCGGTCGACTCGACGATCTCGAGGGAGGCAGCGCGAACCGCGCCGGCGACCCCGGCGAGCTCGGCCTCGAGCCGCTCGACGAGCCATTCCCGCTCCTCGGTGCTCGCCGCGGGCGCCAGGAGCCCGACGATGACGAGCTCGAGCTTCAGGCTTGCGGCCCACTCGGTGGCCGTGGCCAGTGCGACCGCCGAGCGTTCGGAGGCGTCGTGGACCATCACGATCTCCCCCATCGGGAGTCCACGGCTGACGTCGGTCTCCGGACCGATGGCGAAGATCGGGGCCGCGGATTCGGTGAAGACCGTGCGCGGGACCTCGACGAGCGCCCGCTTGCGCATCAGACCGCCCTGCTTGTAGCGGGTCGCCGCGCAGATGATGGAGTTCGGCCGGTAGCGCGCCGCGAGGACGAGGGCCTCACCGATGTCGTGGTCGAGATCCACCCAGAAGTCGATGTCGGTGCTGCTCTGGGAGATGGCCTCGGACTTGAGCATCAGCCGGGAGGCCTTGTCCGTGGCCGGTGTCGTGGAGACGACGACGACCTTCGCCCCACAGCGCCAGGCCAGGTCCCCCGCCGGGGTCAGCACCGCCCGCAGCTCGGGGCCACCGTCGGACGGAACCAGGACGTAGTCGTACATTCGCCACCATCTTCACCCGCCGCGGGATGCGGCGTCAGGGATCGTCTGGCGCCGGGCGTCCCGGCCGAGGACCTCTCCGGCCGCTCCGCCCCGCACGTTCATCTCATCGGCACGCGCCGGGTGCCCGTTGAGCGGCGGCGGGGTGGCGGCCTGCCTCGTCCGCTCCCGACCGGCCCTGGCGCTGCGGACCCGACCGGGACCGACCCACCGGTAGACGGTGAAGAACGCCACGGCCGCGACGGACACGACGACCGCCCCACGCAGCAGGGGGTTCGTCCGGTCGGTACCGGCGAGCAGGAGGTGCACGGTCGAGAGGACGTACAGGAGGTAGGCGGTGAGGTGCACGCCTCGCCATACGCGGGGCCGGATGTGCTTCTTCAGCAGGGAGGTCACCTCCACCGCCACGAGGAGGTAGAGCGCGACGACGCCCCACGCCACGGCGCCCGGCTCCCACTCGGAGGCCATGGGGACCAGGAGCGCGTCGATCCCGAACGCGACGACCGGGTCGAACACGAGCGCGACGAGGTGGACCCCCACGAAGACCACCGCGAGGGCGCCCAGGAATCGATGGACATCGAGCAGCCACGGCGCCCGCGGAGCCGGTCCGAGGGCACGGGTCGACAGGGCGAGTCCCCAGAGGACGGACGCCGCGACGAGCACCCACGCCACCGTCCCGGACGCTCGCGAGACGTACCACCACACCTTCGTGTCGGCGAGCACCACGGCCGAGGGGGCGGCGGCGAGCGAGGAGAGGGCGGGGGGCACGGCTCGTCGCTCAGGCGGTCACGTCGGAGCGGAGGAACAGGTCCATCGGCCCGGCGGTCAGCACGTCGCCGGCTTCGGTGACGACGAGGGCGGCCAGATCGGCCTCGGCGAGCATCTCGATCCCGTCGACGCTGCCGGCCAGCAGCGCGGCCTTGGCGAACACCTCGGCCCACGCCGCCTCGCCGGCCACGACGGTGACCGCCACGAGATCGGAGGTCGACGGCCGGCCGGTCGAAGGGTCGATCAGGTGGTGGCCCTCGCTCCCGGCGGTATCGACCCACCGGCGACGAAGACGGCTGCTGGTGGCGATGCCGCCCTCGGCGACGTCGATGATCCCGAGGTCACCCCGACCGGCCACCGGGTGGCGCACCGCGACGGGCCAGCTCGGGCCCTCGGGTGCCGTCCCGACGACGCGGACGTCGCCGCCGAGGTCGACACAGGCGCCGAGCGCCCCGCCCAGGACGAGGTGGCCGGCGACCAGGTCCGCGGCGTGTCCCTTGCCGATGCCGCCGAGGTCGAGGCGATGTCCCGGCGCGACGGTGACGGCCCGACGGTCGGGGTCGAGCACGAGCCGACCTCGCCCGACCGTCGCCACCCGCCCGGTCGAGGGCTGCACCACCGGTCCGATCTGCTCGAACGACCGGTCGTAGCCCGCCGCTTCCAGGGCGTCGAGGATCGTGGCGTCGAAACGACCTCCGGTGAGGCGGCGGGCGCGAGCGGCCATCGCCACGACCTCGAACGTGAGGTCGCTCACGACCACCGGGCGGCCCGCCGCCCGGTTGATCGCGCTCAGCTCGCTGTCGGGGCGAAAGCGCGACCAGGCCTGCTCCAGGCGTTCCAGCTCGGCCACCGCGTCGGCGAGCCGTTCGGCGGCGCGCCGCTCGTCGCGATCCACCACGCTCACGCGGCAGTCGGTGCCGAAGGCCCGGAGGTCCCGGGCACTGGCGGACACGCTCAGCTGGCCCGGGTGGCGGCGACGGGTGGCGCCGTCGGCCGGGGAGCGGGAGCCGGCACGGCCGCCGCCGGAGCCGGAGCGGGAGCACCCGGTGCCGCCGAGGGACCGGGTGCCGCGACCGCCCCCGTGGACGGTCCCGCCCCCGGGGTGCCGGCCGACGCCCCGGGTACCGACGTCACGTAGTGCCGCCGGATGACGATCGTGGTCGCCGGCGGGCCCAACGGGGGGAGGTCGGTGGCCGCGACGGGAAGGGTCCCCGTCGGACCGGGCACCGACACGGTGTCGACCGGTGCCTCCGTGCGCTGCTCACCCGCCGCCAGGACGGCGACCATCGTGAACGTCGCGCTGAGGCTCAACCCGCCGATGACGATGCGCGACGCCATCGCTCTCGATCCGCCACGACGCGGCGAGACCCTCTCACCGGCCGGTGCCGCGGAACCACCCGGCCCGGTGGGGGCCCGGTCAGTCATCCTCGTGGTCCTCGGACTCGTGGTCCTCGAACTCGTGGTCCTCGGACTCGTGGTCCTCGAACTCGTCCTCGGAGCCGCGGTCCGCCCTCCCGACGGTCGTGGTGGGAGCGGGGGCCGACGGGGGCGCGGCGGGGAGGGTGGACCCTGACGCGGCGGAGGAGGATCCTTCGGGCGAGCGACCCGACGCGGTGGCCGGGGCGGCGCCGGTACCGGCGCCGGCCGGGACGGTCACGTACTCGTCGACGTAGACCACCACCGGATCGCCGGGCGCCGTGGTCGTCGAGCTCGTCACCAGCTCGACGACGTTGGAGGCGTCGAGCTGGCCGACGGTGTCGGCGGACGAGGAGGCCGAACCGAGCAGCCCGAGGTTGGCGGCCCCGGCGGCGCCTGCCGCGGCCACCACGACCGCGGCGGTTCCGGCGAGGGTGAGTGCGAGTCGTCGTTCCATGGCCCGCAACCTACGGACCCCACCGTCTCCCGTCGGCCAGCGGAGGGTAAAGGTTCGGCAAAGTCGGGCCGGTCTCCCCCACAACCCGGTGCGCGGGTGTCAGCCTGAGGCGGTGCAGGTACTCGTGGTCGAGGACGACGACGCCATCGCCGAGCCCCTGGTCCGAGGGCTCGAGCGGGAAGGGTTCACCGTGGCCCGCACCGCGACCGGCGCCGAGGGCCTGGCGGCCGCGATCGCCGATCCCGTACCGGCGCTCGTGCTGCTGGACCTGGGTCTCCCCGACATCGACGGCTACGAGGTGTGCCGGCGCCTGCGGGCGACCTCCGCCGTGCCGATCATCGTCATCACGGCCCGGGGTGACGAGGTCGACAGGGTGATCGGCCTCGAGCTCGGAGCCGACGACTACCTCGTGAAGCCGTTCGGCTTCCGGGAGCTCGTGGCCCGCATCCGCGCCGTCACCCGACGGGCTGCCGGGTCCGAGACGATCGGGGCCGGCGCGACGCTGCGCTCCGTGGGCGGGGGCATCGAGCTCGACACCCGCACCCGCCGTGTCACGCGTGACGGCGAGGAGCTGGGCCTGACCCGCAAGGAGTTCGACCTCCTCGCCCTCCTGGCCGGCGAGCCGGGTGCCACCCTGACCCGCGACGAGATCCTCCACGAGGTGTGGGACGCGCACTGGTACGGGCCGACGAAGACGCTCGACGTGCACGTCGCCAGCCTCCGCCGCAAGCTCGGCGACCCCACGCTCATCGAGACGGTCCGCGGCGTCGGATTCCGGCTGCGGACCGAACCGTGATCCGCCGGCTCATCGTCTCCTACCTGGCGCTGACGCTCGTCGTGCTCGTCATGCTCGAGATCCCGCTGGGCATCACCTACCGGGAGCGCCAGCGCGAGCAGCTCGAAGCCGACCTCGAGCGCGACGCCTTCGTCCTGGCCGCGTACTCGGAGGACACCCTCGAAGGGATCGGGACCCTCGACCTCCAGGCCCTGGCCGACGGCTACACCGACCGCACCGGCGGCCGGGTCGTGTTCGTCGATCGCAACGGCGACGTGCGCGCCGACTCCGACCCCGCGGTGGAGGGACCCCGCTCGTTCAGCTCACGCCCCGAGATCGAGGCGGCGCTGGCCAGCCAGGTCTCGAGCGGGGTCCGTCCGTCGACCACGCTCGGGACGGACCTGCTCTACGTCGCGGTGCCGGTCACCTCGGGCGGCACCATCCACGGAGCGGTCCGCATCAGCTACCCGACCAGTGAGCTCGACGAGCGGGTGCGCTCCTACTGGCTGTTGCTCGGCGGGGTGGCGGCTGTCTCGCTGACGGTGGCCGCCGGCCTGGCCGTGGTGATGGCCCGCTGGGTGACGCGGCCGGTGGCCGACCTCCAGGTGGCCGCCACGGCGATCGGCCAGGGGGCGCTCGACGCCCGCGCCCCGACGGGGACCGGCCCCCCCGAGATCCGTGAGCTGGCCCGGGCCCTCAACACCACCGCCGGCCGGCTGGAGGACCTCGTCGACACGCAGGAGCAGTTCGTTGCCGATGCCTCTCACGAGCTGCGCACCCCGCTGACCGCGCTCCGGCTCCGCCTGGAGATGCTCGAGACGGAGGTCGGGGACGGCGCCGCCCACGATCTCGTCGCCGCGGAGGGCGAGGTGCAGCGCCTCTCGCGACTCGTCGACGGGCTCCTGGCCCTCGCCCGCGCCGACCGGGCACCGTCGAGCGACGCGGAGGACATCGCCGTCGACGAGGTGCTGGCGGAGCGCGCCGACGCATGGTCCGCCGTCGTCACCGAACGTGCCCTCCGCCTCGAGGTCACCCCGAGCGGGCTCCGGGTGCGGGCCACCCGGGATCGCCTCGACCAGGTGCTCGACAACCTCCTCGCCAACGCGTGCGACGCCGCCCCGACGGGGAGCGTCGTCGGAATGGGGGCACGGATGGCCGACGACGGGTCCCCTGACCCGATGGTCGACATCCACCTCACCGACTCCGGGCCCGGCCTCACCGAGGAGCAGCGCAGCCGTGCCTTCGATCGCTTCTGGCGGGCCGGCACCACCCGGACGGAGCTGGGCGGCAGCGGTCTCGGCCTGGCCATCGTGCGAAAGCTCGTCCGCGCCGACCAGGGCGACGTGGAGCTCCGGGCGGCGTCGCCCCGCGGGCTCGAGGTGATCGTGCGCCTCCCCGCCGCACCCTCACGGCGCCGCGAAAACTGACCTTCGGCCGTGGCCGGGCCCCGATCCCCTCGGTACCGTCGGACGTGGATCGGAGGAGTTCACATGAGCGATCACGATGTCGAAGCCCGGCTCACCGCCCTCGAGGAGCAACTCGCCTCGTTGCGCGCCGAGCTGGCCGAGGGCCAGCTCGAGGAGTGGAAGACCCGCATCGACCAGCTCGAGGTCCAGGCCCACCTCGGCCAGATGGAGGCCCGTGACGAGGTCGAGCCGTTCCTCGAGTTGATGCGCAACCGTTGGCTGGAGGCCCGCAGCCAGATGGACCGGATGGGCGGCGCGGCCGGTGGGGCCGTCTCGTCGCTCTCCGACGGCGTGAAGGGCGCGTTCGAGGACCTCCGTCAGGCCCTCGGCGACGCCGCCGACCGCCTCACCACCCGGAAGTAGCGCCCGCGCGCTCCGAGAGCCCCGGTCAGCGGAGCCTGTCGAGCCACGCCAGGAGTTCGGCGGTGATCTCGTCGCGGTTGGTCTCGTTGACGACCTCGTGTCGCGCCCCTTCGTAGAGGACCACGCTCACGTCGGCACCGGCGTGCCGGTACCGCTCGGCGACCATCTCCACGAACGCCCCGCCGAAGGCCAGCGGATCGTCGGTGCCCGAGACCAGGTGGATCGGGAGTCCCTCCCGCACGCCGTCGATGGCGTCCTGATCGCCGAGCCTCGGCGCGGCGGCGGCCAACGCGGCGGTGGCCGGCCCGTCGAGGCCGAACCCGCAGTAGGGGTCGGCGAGGTAGCGGTCGACCTCGGTCTCGTCCCGGCTGAGCCAGTCGGCCTCCGTGCGGGCCGGTTCGAACGCGGCGTTGAACACGGAGAGGTCGGCCGGCTGGGTGGGATCGAGCGCCGCCGCGATCTGGTCGACCGCCGTCGTTCCCGTCAGCACGAGGCCGGCCAGCCGGTCGCTGTGGTCGAGGACGTACTGCTGCGCCGCGAAGCTGCCCATGGAGTGGCCGTACAGCACCAGCGCCAGCCCGGGGTGGCGCACCGCGACCTCGTCGACGAGGCGAGCGAGGTCCTCGACCAACCCGTCCCAGCCCTCCGGTCCGAGGTCGCCGAGGGCGTCGAGCGACCCGGCGGTGCGGCCGTGGCCCCGGTGGTCAGGGGCGTACACGGCCCAGCCGGCGCCGGTCAGGGCCTCGGCGAGGCGTCGGTAGCGGCGGGCGTGCTCGCCCATCCCGTGGGCGACGACGATCGCCCCGGTGGGGTCCGTCTCGGGCAACCAGGCCTCCACGGCGAGGCCGCGACCGGCGAGTTCGAAGGGCGCGTCGACCATCGGCGCAGTCTGCCTCCTCGGCGGGGCCGGTGCCGATAGCGTCCCGGTCCGGGACCGAAGGCCCTGTCGCCACCGAGCCGACGGGACCACCATCGGCCCGGTCACCCCGAACCGTCCGAGTGAGGAAGGTCCCATGCCGTCACTGCGCAACATCGTCGTCCCACTCGACGGTTCGACGCTCTCGGAGTCGGCGCTGCCGGTGGCCGCCGAGCTGGCCGCCCACTTCGACGCCGCCGTCACCCTCCTCAGCTCCGGCTGGGGCAGCACGACCGACGAGTTGCACGACTACGTCGAGACCGCCGGGGCGCGGCTCGACGTCCCCACGTGGACGACCCGGATCGCCGTCGACACGTTCCCGGCGACGGCCATCGCCGAAGCGGCCGAGGCCGACGACACCGTGGTGGTGATGGCCACGCACGGGCGCAGCGGCATCGGCAAGGCCCTCCTCGGCTCCGTCGCCGAGGACGTGTTGAAGGCCAGCGCCCGGCCGGTGCTGCTCCTCGGCCGGAACGCCTCGCCGCAGACCTCACTCGACGGTGGGGCGATGATCGTCGCCACCGACGGCAGCGAGACCGCGGAGTCGATCGTGGCGGACGCCGTCGCCTGGGCCCGCGCCCTGCACCTCTCGGTACGCATCGTGTCGGTCACGACCGGCGACGGCACCCCGGTGGGCGGGGCGGCGGACAGTTCGGCGATCGAGCGGCTCGACGCGTTGGGCGATCTGGTGCGCGCCGCGGGCGTCGAAGCCCACGTCGAGCGCGTCGAGGCCAAGGACGCCGCGGGAGCGCTGGTCGACCTGGCCCGCAACCTCCCGGCGAGCATGATCGCGATGGCGACCCACGGGCGGACCGGGCTGGCCCGCACCGCCCTCGGCAGCACGGCGATGAAGGTGGTGCGCGACGCGCCCTGCCCGGTCCTGGTGCACCGCCCCGGCTCCTGAACCGGTTCCGAGGATTCGCCCGTCGTTCACCCGCAGGCCACCCCGACGCCGACCGCCGGTGACCCCGGTCGGGCATCCTCCACATCACAAGGGGCGGCCCACCGGTCTCGGTGCGGCACCCCGAGGACTCCCGACAGGAACGGGGACGGATCATGGAGGACGCCGGGACCCGTAGCCTCGATCCCATGACCGACGTCGACGGCCTCACCGACCACCCCGACCGCCACCTGCGCCTCGACGGTTCGTTCAACTTCCGTGACCTCGGTGGCTACCCGGCGGCGGATGGCCGCCACCTACGGTGGCGCACCCTGTTCCGGGCCGACGCGCTGAGCCGCCTGGAGCCGGCTGACATCGAGATCTTCGACCGCCTCGGGATGCGCTCGGTCGTGGACCTCCGCACGGCCAGCGAGGTCCTCGAGGGGCGCATCGACCACGGGCACCTGCGCTTCGAGTACCACCACCTCTCGGTGCTCGGCGAGTCGTGGGCGCCACTCGACCTCCCGCCCGACGCCGACGCCGCGGAGGTGCTCGGCTCGCTCTACGTCGAGATGCTCCACCAGGGGGCGCCGGCGCTCGCCTCGGCCATCGGCGTGCTCGCCGAGGCCGGGAACGTGCCGGCCGTGTTCCACTGCGCCGCCGGCAAGGACCGCACCGGCGTGCTCGCCGCGCTGGTCCTCGGCCTGCTCGGGGTCGACGACGAGATCATCATCGCCGACTACGGCCTGAGCGGGCGGTCCATGGACCAGCTGGTGGAACGCCTGAAGGCGACCGCCCCGGAGCGGCTGTCGGCCATGAACGACCAGCCGTCGGCCTACCTCGCCGCCCCACCGGGCGCGATGCGCCGGCTCCTCGACCACCTCCGCACCGAGCACGGCTCCGTCCGGGGGTACGCCGACGCCATCGGCGTGGGTGACGAGGTCGTCGACGGGCTACGAGCGTCGCTTCTGGCCTGACCGGCCGAGCGCGACCACGGCCACGGCGGCCAGCACCGCCGCGACGACGGCGACGACCACGAGGCGGACCCGCCGGGACCGTCGTGCCGCGTCGAGCTCGGCGGCGAGGACCTCACCCGTCTCCACCTCGTCCCACGGGGTCGTGTCGACGACCACGTCCTCTCCGCCGGCCCGGACGAGCACCTCGTCGGCCTCGGGGCGGACCTCGACGAACGCGTCGTCGGTGCGCACCACGACGTCGTCGCCGGACGGCGTGATCTCCACGTCGGCGTCGAGGGTGTGCACGACCACCTCGCCGCCGTCGGTCACCTCGACCTCCACCCCGTCGGGTAGCCCGGTCGCCGTCACGGCGTCGGCGTCGAGGAGGGCATCGACGGGCGCCGGTTGGTCGGCCGCCGGCTCGGGGCGGTGACGGGATCGCTGCGGGTCGTACGGCATTCGGGGCTCCGCTCAGGCGACGGGGGACGAGGAGGGGACCGCCTCGACGGTCGCCGGTTCCGCAGCCGGCGGACCGGCGACCACGACCCCCGGGGTCGCGACCTCCGGGGTCGCCGACTCGGGCGGTGCGAGCTCGGGCGCCACGGCGCGGAGCAGGGCGTCGAACTCGTCGGCCGCCTCGGGGGCGCCGGCGCGGTGACCGAGCGCGTGGATGGGCAGCGACTGGGCGGAGGCCTCGGCGACGGCCGCCCGGAGGCGGACCGGCGGGAGGACGTCGTCGCCGTAGTGCTCGACGAGCTGGGCGTGCCAGTACTTGGCGTCGCGGGTCCGCCCCAGCCGGTTCACGGCGACCCCCGCGATCCGGGGAACGCCGTCGCGGCGGACGGCGATGCGCTCGATCGTGCGCCGGATCTGGGCCACCCCGTCGGAGGCCCAGGCCGCCGGCTCGGTGACGATCAGCGCCCGGTCGGCGGCGAAGAGCCCGTTGACGGTCAAGAGCCCGAGCGAGGGAGGGCAGTCGATCACCACGAGGTCGTAGCCGTGGCCGTCGAGGGCCAGCTGGAGGCGGTCCTGGGCGCCGATGGCATCGTTGGCCAGCTGGGGCTCGCGGGCGGCCAGCGCCGGCGTCGAGGCGACCACGTCGGGCACCGCAGCGCCCTCGTCGGCCGGCCACCCCGCCGGTGCCGCCACCTCGGCGACGCCGCCGGGCCGATCGACCTCGAGGACGTGGTCGACGGTCAGGGACGGCTCCCACACCCCGAGGCCCGTCGTGGCGTTGGCCTGGGGATCGAGGTCCACCACGAGCGTGCGCAGCCCCCGCCGGCCGGCGGCCGAGGCCAGGCCCAACGCGACGGTGGTCTTGCCCACCCCACCCTTCTGGTTCACGACGGCGACGACCGGCATCCCCCCACGGTAGTGCCCGAGGTGCGCCCTGACCTGCGCCGATGCCCGGGACCGGGAATGTCACGGTCCCGCTCGGTGCTGACGCCACCATGACCGCCACCGTGGGCCGACCTGCGCCCGACTTCACCCTGCCCGACCAGGACGGCACCTCCGTGAGCCTCGACGACCTCCGCGGGGGGTGGAGCGTCGTGTACTTCTATCCGGCCGACGACACCCCCGGCTGCACCGCCGAAGCGTGCTCGTTCCGGGACAGCCACGAGGCGTTCATCGACGCCGGCGCCCGGGTGGTGGGGATCAGCGGCGACTCCGTCGAGAAGCACAAGGCCTTCGCCGCCAAGCACTCGCTGCCCTTCACGCTCCTCGCCGACACCGACGGCACCGTCCGGGGGGACTGGGGAGTCGGCAAGACCCTCGGCCTGCTCCCCGGGAGGGTCACCTACGTGCTCGACCCCGAGGGCGTCGTACGCCACCGGTTCTCGTCGCAGTTCAAGCCGAAGAAGCACATCGACGAGGCCCTCGAGGTGATCCGCTCCGGGGCCCCGACCTGAGGACGCCGGTGCGCGCCCCCCGGTGACGGGTGGCGCCCCGATGAACAGTTCGTTTCCTGGCCCCGGACGCCCCGAACGCCGGTCGGATCGAGGGTCGGGCTGGGTTACCGTCCCGGGCCATGAAGGCCGTGCAGACGTTCACCGTGGTGTCCCAGCTCCCTCCCCAGCTCGAGCCGCTGCGGGCCGTGGCCATGAACCTGGGGTGGGCCGACGACCAGCGCTCGCGGGAGCTGTTCCGGCGCCTCGACCGGGAGGCGTTCGAGTTCGAGGGCCGTGACCCGGCGCTGATCCTGGCCACCGAGAGCCAGGAGCAGCTCGAGAAGCTGGCCGCCGACAGCGCGTTCACGAGCGTGGCCGCCGCCATCCACCAGGAGCTCGAGAGCAGCCTGGCCGAACCCCGGTGGTTCCAGCACCGCGGCGAGTCCCCGCTGCGCGAGGTGGCCTACTTCTCCCCCGAGTTCGGTATCGCCGCGGCCCTCCCCCAGTACTCGGGCGGCCTCGGCGTGCTCGCCGGCGACCACCTCAAGGCGGCCAACGACCTGGGCCTGCCCCTGGTCGCCATCGGGCTGTTCTACCGGCACGGGTACTTCCGCCAGGAGCTCGACGTCCACGGGTGGCAGCTCGAGCGCTTCCCGCGCCTCGATCCCCAGGCCATGGCCCTCGACGCCGTCCCCGACGTGACCGTCGTGGTCGACCTGGCCGGGGTCCCGGTGCACGCCCGGCTCTGGCGGGCCCAGGTCGGACGGATCCAGCTCTACCTGCTCGACACCGACATCGACGACAACGACGACGAGACCCGCCTCACCTGTGACCGGCTGTACGGCGGCGGCGTGGAGGAGCGGATCCGCCAGGAGATCGTGCTCGGGATCGGGGGGACGAGGGCGCTGAAGGCCCTCGGCCGGAGCCCGCAGGTGTTCCACATGAACGAAGGGCACGCCGGCTTCCTGGCCCTGGAGCGCGTGCGGGGCCTCATGCTCGACGGCGGGCTGTCCTTCGCCGAGGCCCGCGCCGCGTCACGGCCCGGGGTGCTGTTCACCACCCACACCCCGGTCCCGGCGGGCATCGACCGCTTCCCACGCGAGCTCATGGAGAAGTACTTCTCGGGGTGGTGCCGCGAGCTGGGGATCAGCCTCGACGAGCTCATGGCGCTCGGGCACGAGCCCGGCACCCCGGACGGCGAGGTCTTCAACATGGCGGCCATGGGGCTGCGGATGGCGGGCCAGGCCAACGGCGTCGCCCAGCTCCACGGTGACGTCTCGCGGAAGATGTTCAGCGGCTTGTGGCCGGAGATCCCGGTCGAGGACGTGCCGATCACCGCGGTCACCAACGGGGTCCACGCCCCCACCTGGACGTCACCGGAGATCGCCGAGATCTACCGGAAGGTCATCGGGCCGGAATGGCCCGAGGCGTCGGCCGAGGAATGGGCGGCGGTCGAGACGGTGTCCGACCGTGACCTCTGGCGGGCCCGGACCGCCGCCAAGGAACGTCTGGTCGGCTACGCCCGCCACAAACTCCGCAGCACCGCGCTGCGCCACGGCAAGACGGCCGCCCAGGCCTCCTGGACCGACACCGCCCTCGACCCCGACATCCTGACGATCGGCTTCGCCCGCCGCTTCGCGACCTACAAGCGGGCCACGCTGCTCTTCCGCGACGTCGACCGGCTCCGCCGTCTCCTCCTCGACGCCGATCAACCGATCCAACTCATCTTCGCCGGCAAAGCACATCCCGCCGACGAGCCGGGCCACCATCTGCTCCAACAGGTGGCCGGCCTCGCCGCCGAGATCGACCTCCGCCACCGCCTCGTGCTGTTGGAGGACTACGACATCTCGGTGGCCAGGATGCTCGTGCAGGGTTGCGACGTGTGGCTGAACACCCCGTTGCGGCCCAACGAGGCGTGTGGCACCTCGGGCATGAAGGTGGTCTTCAACGGTGGGCTGAACCTGTCGATCCTCGACGGCTGGTGGGACGAGATGTACACCCCCGAGGTGGGCTGGGCCATCCCGTCAGCCGAGAACACCCTCGATCCCGAGGCCCGCAACGACCTGGAGTCGGCGAGCGTCTTCGACATCCTCGAACGACAGGTCGTCCCCCTCTACCACCGCCGCAACGGCGGGGACCTGCCCACCGACTGGTTGGCCAAGGTGAAGCGGTCGATGAGCCGGCTCGGCCCACAGGTCGAGTCGACCCGGATGCTGCGCGAGTACGTCGAACGGCTCTACGAGCCGGCCGCGACGCGGTCGGACCTGATGCTGGCCGACGACCAGGCCCGGGCGAGGGGCCTCGTGCGCTGGACCCGCCACCTCGAGCGGGCCTGGCCCTCGGTGTCGGTCCCGTCGACCAGCTACGCGCCGATCGGGCGGGGCGACGACGGCTTCCGGGTCGACACCCAGGTCGCGCTGGGCGAGCTCGAGCCCGACGACGTCGCCGTGGAGCTCGTGTACGGCGAGGTCGACCTCGACAACGACCTGCGCGAGCCGGCGATCGTGGCCATGGACCTCGTGGGTGACGGCGAGCACGCCGGGTGGCGGCACTACCGGACCGAGATCACCTTCCCCCGGGCGGGCACGTTCGGCTACACGGTGCGGGTCGTGCCCTCGCACCCCGACATCGACGACTACGCCCAGCTCGGACGGGTGGCCCTCCCCCAGGGCTGACGGGGCCGGGCCGGCCGGTCCTGCGGCGGCGCCGAGGTCCACCCGGGCGGGTCAGCGCAGGGCGAGCCGACCCGGGCCGGTGGGCGACGCGGCGACGGCCTCGCCGATGACGGCCACCGGGTGACCCGAGCCGGCCAGGTCCGCGACCAACTCGTCGACCCGGTCGGGGTCGACGCCGACGACCAGGCCACCCGACGTCTGGGCGTCGGCGAGGACGGTGACGTCGAGGTCGTCGACGCCGTCGCCGACGTCGAGGCGGTCGGCCACGAACGCCCGGTTGCGGCCCGACCCGCCGGGCACCACCCCGGCGGCGGCGAGGTCGCGGACGCCGTCGAGCACCGGCACCGAAGCCACGTCGACGATCACGTCGACGCCGGACTCGATGGCCATGCGCCCGAGGTGGCCGAGGAGGCTGAAGCCGGTGACGTCGGTGGCGCCGGTGGCGCCGGCGGCGAGGGCCGCCCGCGACGCGTCGGCGTTGAGCCGCAGCATCGACGCCACGGCCGCGGTGGCCACGTCGGGCGGGGCCACGCCGCGCTTCACGGCGGTGGACACGATGCCGGTACCGAGGGCCTTGGTGAGCACCAACACCTGCCCGGGCAGCAGGCCGGCATTGGTGAGCAGCCGATCGGGGTGGGCCTCGCCCACCACGGCCAGCCCGTACTTGGGTTCGGGATCGTCGACCGAGTGCCCTCCGACGATGGCGAAGCCGGCCTCGGCAGCGGCCTCCTGGGCGCCGGCCAGCACCTCGCCGAGCAGGTCCATCGAGAGCTCGTCGACGTTCCAGGCCACCAGGTTCAGTGCGATGAGCGGGCGGCCGCCCATGGCGTAGACGTCGGACACGGCGTTGACCGCCGCGATCTTCCCCCAGGTGCGGGCGTCGTCGACGATCGGGGTGAAGAAGTCGGTGGTGAGCACGAGCGCCCGGTCGTCGTCGAGGCGCCACACCGCGGCGTCGTCGCCGGTGGCCGAGCCGACGAGGAGCCGCTCGTCGGTGACGGGCGCCAGCTTGGCCACCACGTCGCCGAGCAGCCCGGGCGGCAGCTTGCACGCGCACCCCGCGCCGTGGCTGTACTCGGTGAGCCGCTTGGGCGCCACGTCGGTGTCGGTCATGGTTCTCCTCGGTTCACAGGGCCAGTTGCGTCCAGCAGGGCAGGGGTCGACACCGGCTTGGGGATCAGGGGATCCCCAGGTGCTTGTGGGTCTGGACGGACAGTGACCAGCGGGGGTCGGAGAGGCAGTAGTCGATGGCCGCGGCGGTGTGGGCGGCGACGTCGGGGCCGTCCATCGGTTGGAGGAGATGGTGGTCGGCGGGGAATTCGACCCAGCGGTCGGGCTCGGCGCCGGGCTGGGGGAACACCAGCTTCACCTCGTCGGCCCGATCGAGCACCACCTCGGCGCCGGCCTTGGGGCTGAGGCACACCCAGTCGACCCCCTCGGGCACCGGGCGGGTGCCGTTCGTCTCGACGGCGATCTCGAGGTCGACGGCGTGCAGCGCGGCGACGGCCACCTCGTCGAGCTGGAGCAGGGGCTCGCCCCCGGTGCACACCACGAACCCCCGACCCGTCGTCGGCCAGAACGAGCGCACGTGCTCGGCCAGCGCTCGTGACGACCGGAAGTGCCCACCGCCGGGGCCGTCGGTGCCCACGAAGTCGGTGTCGCAGAAGCGGCAGACCGCGTCGGCCCGGTGCTCCTCACGCCCGGTCCAGAGGTTGCACCCCGAGAACCGGCAGAACACCGCCGGGCGCCCGGCGTGGGTGCCTTCGCCCTGGAGGGTGAGGAACGTCTCCTTCACCAGGTAGGTGCTCACCGCTTTGCTCCAGGCGCGTATCGCGTCGGGTCGGGCACCCCGGCGTCGGCGAACCCCTTGGCGCGGAGCAGGCAGGCGTCGCAGTGACCGCACGCCCGGCCGCCGGCGTCGGGGTCGTAGCAGGTGGACGTGATCGAGTAGTCGACGCCGAGGGCGAGACCCCGCTCGATGATCTGGGCCTTCGTGAGCTCGATGAGCGGCGTGTGGATCGTGAGCCGGGCGCCCTCGACCCCCGCCCGGGTGGCGAGGCGGGCCACGGCCTCGAAGGCCGCGACGAACTCCGGCCGGCAATCGGGGTAGCCGGAGTAGTCGACCGCGTTGACCCCGATGAACACGTCGTGGGCGGCCCTGGTCTCGGCCAACGCCAGGGCCAGCGCCAGCAGCACGGTGTTGCGGGCCGGTACGTAGGTGACGGGGATGGCCCCGTCGTCGGCCGCCTCGAGGGCGGCGAGGTCGTCGTGCTTCGGCACCTCGGGGCCGCCGTCGACCAGCGCCGACCCTCCGAACGCGGCCAGGTCGACCGAGGTGACGACGTGCTCGACCCCTGCGGCGGCCGCGACGGCCGCCGCCCTGTCGAGCTCGACGGTGTGGCGTTGGCCGTAGCGCACGCTCAGGGCGATCGGCGAGAACCCCTCGGCGGCGGCGATGGCGAGGCAGGTGGTCGAGTCGAGCCCGCCCGAGAGCAGCACCACCGCCGGGCGGCCGGCCGGGTCCCCGACGTGGGTCACACCAGGCCGTCCCAGCAGTCGAGCTCGGTCCGGCCGGGGTCGACGAGGACCTCGGGCCGGACGTCGAGGCGCATCACCCGTCGCTCGTCGGCGGCGAAGGCCGGCCAGGCGGGCAACGCCGGCGAGGCGGGGCGGCCGTGGCGGGCGAAGGCGATCCAGGCGTCCTGCATCGCCGCGGCGAGGCCCTGGACTTCGGGGGTGGCCGGACCGCCCAGGAAGAGCTGGGCCACCCCGCGGTGCAGCGTGTCGAACACGAACGGGATCTCGAGGGCGTGGCACGACCCCACTGCGCCTCCGAAGGCCGGGGTCGGCCACGTGAACAGGTACTCGAAGCCGTGCACGCCGGGCGCCGCGGCCCGCTGGTGGGCCTCGAGGAGGCGCACCCCCGGCACCCGGAAGGCGGCGTCGGTGAGCACCGCGCTCCACAGCTCGTCGGGTGAGGCGCCCGGGTGCGCGGCGGCGTAGACGTCGTGGAAGCGGTGGCCGTCGCCCGCAAGGCGGTCGAGGCGCCCCAGCAGCTCGGGGTGGTCGAGGCCGCCCGGCGACATCAGGCGGAACAGGTTCCACTCGTCGGCGTTGCTGCCGACCATCAGGTCGATGTCCGACGCCGCGCCACCTTCGATGGCCAGCAGCGGCTCGCTCGGCAGCCAGTGGCCGTCGGCCACCGGCTGGAAGGGCATGGCCAGGGAGATCCCGGTGCGGCCGGCGATCCGCCCCGGTTGGCGGAACAGGGCGCGGGTGACGGCCGCCTCGACGGCGACGAGGCGCTCGGGGGCCACGTCGAGCACGTCCTCGACGAGGGGGACCTCGAGCTCGGCCAGCACCGCGGCGGTGATCTCCTCGGCCCGATGGGGATCGAAGGTGTTGTGGGCCGCGCCGCTCTGGGCGATGGCGCGGTGGAACAGCCCGCGGGCGTCGGGCACCGCCAACAGGGTGGCGACGCTCATGGCCCCCGCCGACTCGCCGAAGATCGTGACGTTGCCGGGGTCGCCCCCGAACGCCGCGATGTTGTCGTGCACCCACGCCAGCGCGGCGGCCTGGTCGAGGATCCCGTTCGTGCCGCTCGCCCGGAGGTCGCCGCCGAGCGACCCGAGCCACAGGAACCCGAGCGCCCCGAGGCGGTAGTTGACGCTGACCACCACCACGTCACCGCGCTGCACGAAGCGGGTCCCGTCGTACCAGGCGGTCGCCGACGTCCCGCTGGTGAACCCCCCGCCGTGGATCCAGACCAGCACCGGCCGGCCGCCGTCGTCACACGCCGGGGTCTGGACGTTGAGGGTGAGGCAGTCCTCGTCGCACTCGATCTCGGCACCGCCGAGGGTGGTCTCGAGCCCCCCCGGGTTCTGCCACGACGACGGGCCGAACGTGCGGGCGTCGGCGACGGCGGACCAGGGCTCGGGGGGCGCCGGGGGACGGAAGCGCCGTTCACCGGTGGGCGGCGCCGCGTAGCGAAGGCCGCGGAAGTGCGTGACGCCGTCGCGCTCGAAGCCCTCGACGGGACCGTGGGCGGTGCGGACGATCACGGGGACGTGGGGGTGCGGGGAGCCGTCGCCGATGCAGGCACGGCTCGACGCTACCGGGGGTCGCCGGCCTCCGACCTCGCGCTCCCGGCGAGGCCGTCGACCCGGGCGCTGAGCTCGTCCACCTCGGCGAGCAACGCGGTGAGCGGATCCCCCGTGCCGGTCGGGCCGGAGCCCGCCTCCGACACCGCGCCCGCACCGGACTCCTCACCGGCGCCGGCACCGGATTCCCCACCTGACTCCACACCGGAGCCGGCGGCGTCGGCCTCCTCGGACCCGAGGATCAGGACGGCCGGGGCCCCGGGTCGCGGCTCGAGCACCAGCACCGGTTCGTGCCGGCCTGGGCCCGTCGGCGCCGACCCGGCGAGCAGGGCGTCGAGCCGGTCGATCGGTCGAGGTTCGTCGTCGGCC
Source organism: Acidimicrobiales bacterium (assembly GCA_025455885.1). Taxonomy (NCBI): domain Bacteria; kingdom Bacillati; phylum Actinomycetota; class Acidimicrobiia; order Acidimicrobiales; species Acidimicrobiales bacterium. The sequence goes on along the minus strand of JALOLR010000016.1, from coordinate 73,458 downwards.
TCGGCCGGGTCGCGCCGTCGGCGCCACCACGCCACCACCACCACGGCGGCGACGACGACCGCCGCGACAGCGGCCGCGAGGAGGGTCGGGCTGGGAGAACCGCGGCCGACGTCCGGGGCGGGGGTGGTGGCTGCGGCGGTCGCTCCGTCGAACCAGGCGAGGGTCCCGGCCACGCCCGGGGCCACCAGGATCCGGCCGTCGTCGAGGGCGAAGAGCCGTTCGGCCGCCACCCGGGTGGTGGTCCGGTCGGGCGTCACCCCACCGATCGCGTCGTCGAGCGCGTCGAGGTCGATCACCACGGCCCCCGGCGCACCGTCGGGCGGCGGCCCCTGCACCAACCACGGCGTGGTGCCGGGGACGGCCACGAACGGCTCCGCGCCGTCGGCCACCAGCCGGACCTCGCCGATGCGCCGGTCGATCTCGATCCGATCGGCGCCGATCGGGGCCTCTCCACCTGCGATGCGATCTCCCTGGGTGGTGAGGACCGCCGAGTCGATGACGTCGACCACCTCGACGCCGTCGACGGACGCCGGAGCGGGCTCGGTGGTGGCGATCTCGAGGGCGCGACCGACGACACGAACGGTGGGCCCCGGTCGGTCGAGGGGGTAGGCCCCCGGATCCCCGCCGTCGACGACCTCGGCGACAGCGGCGGTGCCGAGCGACGGCCCCGGCCGGCCACCCCGGAGGTCGACGAGGGCCACGGCCGGACTGCCGCTCGCCACGATCTCGCCGTCCCGGGTGGTCTCGACGTCGACCCACACCACCGCGTCGGGGGACGCCTCCAGCATCGGGACGGACAGACGCACCTGCCCGGCGTCGGTCGCCGCCACCACGTCGGCAGCCCCGAGGTCCTGCCACTGCACGCCGTCCCCCCGTTCGGTGCGCCCCGTCGGCTCCGCACCGGCCACGCTCACCAGGGTCGTGCGGGTCCGCTCCCCACCGGGATCGCCCACCGACACGGCGACCGTCCACGGCTCACGGGGCAGCGCGAACGGGCTCCGGAACGAGACCACCACGGTCGGCTCGCCACCGGCGTCCTCCAGGTGGAAGCCGTCGACCCGGAGCTCGACGGGATCGGTGGGCACGGGGGTGACCCGGGCCTCCAGGGCCGGCGGGACGACCGCCGCGTCCTGGGCCAGGGAGGGCGCGGCGCCGAGGCCGCCGGACACGCCCGCGACCACGAGCGCGACACCGGCGGCGACCGCGCACCACCGGGGCGCAGCTGCTCGGGGTCGACACGCCATCACAGGGTGGAGTCTGGTCGGTCGTGCACGGCGAGCGGGGAACCCCCGCCGTTCCGAGTGGGGAGGGTGACGCGGCGACCCGTAGGCTCGGGCTCCGTGAGCCGCCGCGTCCCCGTCGCCCTCCTCCTCACCGCGGCGGCGTTGGGCCTGGCCGGCGGCCTCGCGGCCCGTCGCCGTCGGACCGAACGGGTCGTCGCCCACCGCGGCCAATCGGCCCGCACGGCCCGGCTGGCCGCGCTCGGCGCCAGGACGGGTGCCTCCTACGCCACCCATCGGGCCCGACGCGCCTTCGTCGACGCCGGACGGCGCCGGGAGCTCGACACGGCATTCGAGCTCAGGACCGCCGAGCAGGTGGTCGAGGCGCTGGGGCAGATGAAGGGCGCCATGATGAAGATCGGGCAGATGGCGAGCTACCTCGACCAGGGGCTGCCCGAGCACGTGCGCGCCGTGCTCGCCGAGCTCCAACACGACGCCCCGCCGATGAGCGCCGAGCTGGCCGCAGCCACGATCGAACGGGAGCTCGGCGCACCCCCCGACGTCGTCTTCGCGGAGTGGGACCCGACGCCGATCGCCTCGGCCTCGATCGGCCAGGTGCACCGGGCCATCACCCACGACGGCGACGCCGTGGCGGTGAAGGTGCAGTACCCCGGCGTCGCCGAGGCGGTCGCCGCCGACCTCGACAACGCCGGGCTCATCTTCGCCGGCCTCGGCCAGCTGTTCCCCGGCCTCGACCACCGGGCCCTGGTCGCCGAGCTGCGCGACCGCCTCCTCGAGGAGCTCGACTACGAGCTCGAGGCTCGCAACCAGCAGCTCTTCGCCGACCTCTACGACGGTCACCCCACCATCCACGTGCCCGCCGTCGTCCACGAGCTGTCGAGCCGGGGGGTCCTCGTCACCGAGCTCGCCGAGGGGGCGCGCTTCTCCGAGCTGCTCACCTGGCCCCAGGAGGAGAAGGACCTCGCCGCGGAGACCCTCTACCGGTTCGCCTTCGGAAGCCTCTACCGCTCGGCCGCCTTCAACGGCGACCCCCACCCCGGCAACTACCTCTTCCGCCCCGGGGGGCAGGTGACGTTCCTCGACTTCGGGCTCGTGAAGCACTTCACCCAGGCCGAGCTCGACGAGTTCGCCGAGCTCATCGTGCACATGGTCGTGGACCACGACGCGGCGGCGTTCCGGGCCAGCGTCGAGCGCCTCGGGCTGTTGCCTCCGGGCCTCCCGGTCACCGACGACGAGGTGGTCGACTACCTCGGGCACTTCTACGAGTTCGTCGCCGAGGACGGCGACTACACCATCACCCCCGAGTACGCCTCGGAGACGGTGCGACGCTTCTTCGACACGAGCGGGCCCTACGCCGTCATGCAGAAGGCGGCCAACCTGCCGCCGAGCTTCGTGGTCATCCAGCGCATCAGCCTCGGCCTCTACGCCCTGTTCGGCGACCTGCGGGCCACGGGGAACTGGCGACGGCTGGCCGAGGAGATCTGGCCGTTCGTCGCCGGGCCGCCGTCGACACCGATGGGTGAGGCGATCGAGCGCTGGCGCGGCGAGCGCGCCCGGGTCGAGTCGGTGGGCGCGTGAGCACCCGCGACGAGTGGGTCCGGCGCGACGCCGCCGTCGTCTGGCACGGCTTCACGCAGATGGCGTGCTACGCCGACAACGCCCCCATCGTCGTGGCCGCCGCCGAGGGACGCGAGCTGATCGACGTCGACGGCCGCCGCTACCTCGACGCCATCAGCTCGTTGTGGGTGACGACCCTCGGCCACCGGGTCCCCGAGCTCGACGACGCCCTGCGCACCCAGATCGACCTGGTCGCCCACTCCACCCTCCTCGGCAACGGGAACCGCACGACCGTCGAGCTCGCCGAGGCGCTCGCCGCCGTGGTCCCGGTCCGCGACCCTCACTTCCTGTTCGCGTCCGACGGGGCCGCCGCCGTCGAGCAGGCCCTCAAGATCGCCTTCCAGTTCTGGACCAACCAGGGGATCACCGGGCGCACCCGATACCTCGCCCTCGGCGGCGCCTACCACGGCGACACGATCGGGGCGATCTCCCTCGGCGCAGGCGGCTTCGGCACCGACGTGTTCGACCCGCTGCGCTTCGGGGTCCTGCGGGCGCCCGGGTACGACGACCCTGACTGGGCCGACACCGCCGTGGCGATGGTCGCGCACCACGCCGCCGAGCTCGCCGCCGTCGTCGTCGAACCCCTCGTGCAGGGCGCGGCGGGCATGGAGCTCACCGACCCGGCGTCGGTTCGCCGCCTCGCCGCGGCGTGCGCCGACCACGACGTGCTCGTGCTGGCCGACGAGGTGGCCACCGGGTTCGGCCGCACCGGCACGCTCTTCGCCTCCGAGCAGTGCGGCCTCCAGCCCGACCTCATGACGATCGGCAAGGGCCTCACCGGGGGCTACCTCCCCATGGCCGCCACCGTGGCCAGCGGTCGGGTGTACGACGCCTTCCTCGGCCCCGACCTGGGCGAGCGGACGCTCTACCACGGGCACTCGTTCTCGGGGAACGCCCTGGCGGCGGCGATCGCCCTCCGCCACCTGGCGCTGCTCGACGAGTGGAGGGTGCTGGCCAACGTGCGGGAGCGGGGCGCGCAACTCGGCGCAGCCCTCGACGTCCTGGTGGCCGGACGCCCGGAGGTGCGGGCGGTGCGCCGGTCCGGGCTGATGGTCGGCGTCGAGCTCGCCCCACCCCGCGAGGGCCTGCGGTGGGGGCGGAGGGTGTGCGCCGCGGCGGTGCGCCGAGGCGTGCTGCTGCGCCCCCTCGGCGACGTGGTGGTGATCATGCCCATCCTCACGTCGACCGCCGAGGAGATCGACCGCATCGTCGCCGTCCTCGGCGAGGCGCTCGACGAGGTCGTCGTCACGGCGGCGACGTGAGCGGCGACGGCGAGAGGAACGACGGAGGCACCTGGACCCGCTGGGCCGACGCCGAGAACGAGGCCACGCGGGCCGCCGGGCGGTGGCGGGCCCCCCGGGCCTTCGACGCCGCCGGGCCCACCGGGGTGCTCACCGCGTCCGGGGCCGAGGTGGTGTCGTTCGCCTCGAACGACTACCTCGGGCTCTCCCAGCACCCCTCCGTCACCGCCGCCGCCGTCGCCGCAATCGAACGCTGGGGAGCCGGATCGGGAGCCGCTCGGCTGATCGTCGGGTCCCGCCCGGTGCACCACGACCTCGAGGACGCCCTGGCCACCTGGCGGGGCACCGAGCGGGCCGTGGTGTTCCCCACCGGGTTCGCCGCCAACCTGGGCGTGCTGTCGAGCCTCGGCGGGCCGGGGGTGCGGATCTGCTCGGACGAGCTCAACCACGCGTCCATCATCGACGGCTGCCGCCTGGCCCGGGCCAACGGCGCCGAGGTGCGGGTCTACCCCCACCGCGACCTCGAGGCCCTCGAGGCGATCCTGTCCGAACCCGGCGCCCGCCGTCAGGTCGTCGTCAGCGACGTCGCCTTCTCCATGGACGGCGACGTGGCCGACGTCGCGGGGCTCGGTGAGCGCTGCCATCACCACGGGGCGCTGCTGGTCCTCGACGAGGCCCACGCCGTGCTCCAGGAGCCCCCTCCGGCCGACATCGCCCCGGTGGTGCTGACCGTCGGCACCCTCTCGAAGACCCTGGGCGCCCTCGGGGGGTTCGTCGCCGGACCCCGCCGTTTCACCGACCTGCTGGTCAACCGGGCCCGCTCCTACATCTTCACCACGGCGGCCAGCCCGGCCGACGCGGCCGCCGCGCTGGCCGCCGTGGGCGTCGTCACCTCCGACGAGGGCGACCTCCTACGACAGCGCCTGCGGGCCCACGTCGAGCGGCTGGCACCCGGCCATCGCACGCCCGTCGTGCCGATCCTCCTCGGCGACGAGCGGGTCGCCGTCGACGCCGCCGACCGGCTGCTCGCCGACGGGCTCCTGGTGCCGGCCATCAGACCGCCGACGGTCGCGCCCGGGACCTCGCGGCTGCGGATCGCCCTCTCGGCGGCCCACACCGACGCCCAGCTCGACCGCCTGCTGGCCGGCCTCGACCGCATCGGGTGCGCACGGGGGGCGAGCCGGTGAGGACGGTCGTCGTGGCCGGGACCGGCACCGAGGTGGGCAAGACCTGGGTGGGTTCGCACCTGTTGCGCGAGCTGCGGGCCAACGGTCTCGACGTGGCCGCCCGCAAGCCGGCGCAGTCGTTCGACCCCGACGACCGGACGACCGACGCCCACGAACTGGCCCGGGCCACGGGCGAGGACCCGGGCGACGTGTGCCCCCGACACCGCTGGTACCCCGTGCCGATGGCCCCGCCGATGGCCGCCGACGCTCTCGGGCGACCGTCGTTCACGATCGCCGACCTCGTCGCCGAGACCGTGTGGCCGGTGCCGGCACCCGACCTCGGCCTGGTCGAGACCGCCGGCGGGGTGCGGTCACCCCACGCCGTCGACGGCGATGCGGTGACGCTCGTCGAGGAGCTCCAGCCCGACGTGGTGGTGCTGGTGTCCGATGCGGGACTCGGCACCATCAACGCCGTCCGCCTGAGCCTCGAGGCCCTCGACCGGGGCGCCCACGTGGCGACGCCGCTGGTGTTCCTCAACCGGTTCGACCGCGCCGACGAGTTGCACCGACGCAACCAGGCGTGGTTGGACGAGCACCTCGACGTCGAGGTGCTCGTCGCCCTCCCGGCGCTGGTCGCCCGCTTCCGGCCCGCCACGCCCCGCTGATCGCGGCGTTCAGGCGCGAGGACTGCGCCCGGCCGCCTGCTCGGTCTCGATGAAGGCCAGCAGGCCGTCGACGTCGCCGTCGTGGCCCTGCTCGAAGTAGACCCGCACCCAGGCGTCGATCTCGGAGTCGGTGAAGCCGTCGGCGTGGAGCCGGACCCGGGCCTCGTTGGCCAGGAGACGAGCCCCCTCGACGTCGACCTCCGGGAGCTCCGGCTCGGACAGGCCCTCGTCCTCGGGACGCTCGGGGGTGACGGGATCGGGGGAGGTGGGCATCGGTGCTCCGGGCGGGCTGGACGGACTTCGGGCTCAATCGTCGGCGTCGGCACGCCGATGAACAAGCGTGCCCGATCCATCGCCAGACCGCACGCCGCACCCCGACGCGTCGTACGACGCGCCGTTCGACGCACTGGCCGACGTCGACGACCTGCTGTACGGCGGTCCGGTCGGTGAGGAGGGCTACGGCGACGAGAACGACGCCGTGGGGCTCGACGCTCAGATCCAGGCCCGCCTGAGGGCGTCGATGGAGGACGCCAGAGCTCAGGCGCCGAACCGGATGGCGGCGGCGGCCAAAGCGGTGGCGCTGCTGATCGACGAGCGCGATGCCGAGGCTGCGGCGGCACCGACCGTGACGGCCCCACCCCCCGTGCCCGTCCCGCCCACCCCGCCCGCGCCGGCACCCCCTCGACCCGCGCTCGTCGCCGTCCCCTCGGCCCCTGCGCCCGACGAGGTCGTCGACCTCCACCCGTCGAGCACGGGCACCCCCCCGGTCGTCCCGACCGGCGGGCCCGCGGCGGCGGTCTCGTCGGCGTACGCCGCATCGCGGAGCACCGCCCAGAGCACTCCCCGGCCGTTGTTCGAGCTGCGGCCCCTCGCCGGCGGGCACCCGGACCCGAGGGGTGAGAACCTCCTCGTGTTCGCCGAGCGCCTCGAGCACCGTGACCGCCACGGACGGCTGCGCCAGCGCGTGTCCATGCGGGACGTGACGACGGTGACCACCGCTCGCCGCCTCACCGGGGCCAGCGTGACCATCGAGTGTCGCACCGGCACCGACCTCGTGATGAAGGGTCTGCGACCCGAGGAGGCCGACGAGATCCGCCGGATCGTCCTCGCCACGAAGGACCTCGCGGCTGCCGCCGACCCGGGGTACCCGGAGCCGTCGACACCCGAGCTCCCCTCCTCGCCGGCGACGACCTCCGCGTTCGAGCCGGCCCCGACCGCGCCCGTCGCCACCCTCGACGAAGCCGACCTGCTGTCCAAGCTCATCGACCTCCATCGAGCCGGCGTGCTCGACGAGGCCGAGCTGGCCGCGAAGACGGCGATCGTCGGACAGCTGGTCCAGCGGGCCGCCGGCCGCCCATAGGCGTCGCAGGCCGCTCCCCCGCCGTCGCGTGAGCGGGCGGGGTTCGCCTCAGCGGGCCAGCAGGACGATGACGGCGGCCATCACCACGAGCAGGGCGCTCACCAGCCACAGCCACCGCTTGCCGGCATCGGTGGCGACCGGGTCGACCGTCTCCACCCTGGAGCGGGCGGCGTCGAGCTCCCGGCGCAGCTCGTCGGCCTCGGCCTCGAGGTCGCGGACGGCCCGCTCGGTGGCTGCCAGCTCGGCGCGCCCCTCGGCCGTCGCGCCGAAGCTGGCCTCGCGCTCGTCGCGTTCGGCACCGAGCTGGCCTCGCAACGCCAGGTACTCGTCGCGGAGGCCCGCGACCGCGGCGTACTGGGCCTGCAACTCGGCGAGCTGGCGGGCCACGGCGCGGCCCTGCCCGGCGTAGGACCGGGCAGCGTCGCGGGCGTCGGCGAGCTGACGGCGCAGCTCGGCCTGCTCCCGCTCGAGGGCGGCGAACTGCTCGACGAGCTCCTGAGCGGGATCGACGCCCCGCTCGTCGGCGGCACGGCGCACCGAGCGCCACCGCAGGCGGGAGGCGAGCTCGTCGACACGTGGCGCCAGCGGCGAGTCGGCGGACCGCAGGAGCTGCTCGGCGTCCTGGTGGACGGCCAGCGCGTACTCGACGTCGAAGGGGTGGGCGACATCGGGGTGCGCCCAGTGGTTGCGGGCCGTGCGCAGTCGGGTGACCGCCTCGCGATCGTCCTCGTCGAACGTCGTCGAGAAGGCCGGGCCCCACCATCGGGCGATGACCTCGAGCTGGAAGTGGGGGTCGACGACCGAGACGAGCACGTCGCGGCGCTTGCCGAGCTTGGCCGACGCCAGGGCGATCCAGTCGTCGTCGGGGAAGGCGGCGTGCATGTGGGTCTCCACCACCGGTGCCAGCCCCTCGGCGAGCGCCTCGAAGGCCGCCGTGACCTCGGGTCGGTAGCTCACGGGAGGGGTGGGAGGCACGGCAGCCAGATCCGGGGACATCGCCGCTCACCGTATCGGCGCGCCGGGCGCGCCGGGCGGGCGGGGAGGGACGAGGTCGCGACGACGCGCGACCCGCGAACGGGCCCGACCGTCGCGGTAGCGTCGCCGCCTCACCACGATCGGAGACCCGCGCGTGCCCGGCGACGAGGAGCCACCCAACCTCAGCCTCCACGACGCCGCCGAGCGGCTCGGCGTGCACTACATGACCGCGTACCGCTACGTGCGCACGGGCCGGCTCCCCGCCACCAAGGCGGGTGCCGCGTGGCGGGTCCGCGAGTCCGACGTCGAGGCCCTGCGCGCCGGGAACGACGCCGAGGCGCCGCCCGCGACGTCGGCGGCCCGCCGCCGGACCGACCGCCACCGGCGTCTCGAGGCCCGCCTGCTCGCCGGCGACGAGGCCGGGTCGTGGGCCATCCTCGAGGAGGCCATGTCGGCCGGAGTGGCGCCCACCTCGCTCTACCTCGACGTGATGTCCCCGGCGATGGCCGCCATCGGCGAGGGGTGGGCCGCCGGCCGGGTGACCGTGGCCCAGGAGCACCGGGCCTCGGTGGTGATGCTGCGCATCATCGGCCGGCTGGGCCCCCGCTTCGTCCGTCCGGGCCGCACCCGCGGTTCGATCGTGGTGGGGGCCCCACCCAACGACCACCACAGCGTCCCGGTCGCCCTCGCCGCCGACCTGTTGCGCAACGAGGGGTTCACCGTCGTCGACCTCGGCGCCGACGCCCCGGCCGAGTCGTTCATCGACGCCGCCGAGGAGGCCGAACGGCTGGTGGCGGTGGGCATCAACGCCACCAGTCCCGACAACGACGCGGCCGTCGCAATGACCGTCGCGGCCGTGAAGGCGGCCCTCGGGTGCCCGGTGGTCCTCGGAGGCCACGGACTGCCCGACCGGGCCGCCGGGCTCGCGCTGGGCGCCGACCGGGTCACCCTGTCCGCCGACGAGGCGATCGCGGCGTTCTCCGAGCTCGCCGACGAGCGCGCACCCGGGCGCCGCCGGTGACCTGAGCCCCCTCAGCCCGGCGCGGGCGTGAGAGCCGGTCGCCCTTCGAGCACACGACGGACGTTGGCCACGCACAGCTCGACCATGTCGGCCCGGGCGGCGGTGGTGGCCGAGCCGATGTGAGGGGCCAGCACGACGTCGTCCCGGTCGAGCAGGCCGGGGTGGATCGACGGCTCGGCCTCGAACACGTCGAGGCCGGCGGCGGCGATCCGGCCGGCGTCGAGGGCGGCCACGAGGGCCGCCTCGTCGATCAGCGGGCCGCGGGCGGTGTTCACCAGGACGGCGGTGGGCTTCATGGCCGCCAGGGCGGCGGCGTCGACGAGGTGACGGCTGTCGGCGTTGAGCGGCGCGTGAAGCGAGATCACGTCGGCGGTCGCGAAGAGCTCCTCGACCGGCATCCACGTGGCACCGAGCGACGCCTCGACGGACGCCGGGAGCCGGCGCCGGTTGTGGTAGGTGACCGTCATATCGAAGCCGAGGGCCCGACGGGCCACGGCCCGGCCGATGGCCCCCATCCCGACGATGCCGAGCCGCTGCCCCGCCACGGGCCGACCGAGCAGCTGGCGGGGCGCCCAGCCGGTCCACCCGCCGGACCGGACCAGGCGCTCGCCCTCCCCGATGCGCCGCGCCGCGGCGAGCAGGAGGGCCCAGGCCAGGTCGGCGGTGGCCTCGGTCAGGACCCCGGGGGTGGTCGTCACCTCCACCCCCCGTTCCCGGGCGGCGCCGACGTCGATGTTGTCGAAGCCGACCGCGAAGTTGGCGATCACCCGCAACCGGGGCGCGGCGTCGAGGACCGGGACGTCGATCCGGTCGCTGAGCATGATGATCGCCGCGTCGGCGTCGGCCAGCGCCTCGGCGAGGTCGGCGCTGGACCACGGCGCGTCGGCGTCGTTGACCACGACCCGGGCCCCGGCCGCGGTGAGCCCGCCCGTGCCCGGTTCGGGCAGAGGCCGGGTCACGACGACCGTCGGCGGTGCCGAAGGCGCGGTCACCGAGCCGGCCCGCCGGGATCGGGAGCGGGGGCGAAGCCCACGGGGGCGCCGAAGGCCGCCCGCCGCGACGCCCGCCGCAGGGCGACGAGGATCGGTCGCCCCGCGAGGAGCACGAACCCGCCGGTGAAGACCGCCCGGGGGAGGTCGAACCCGAGCGACGTCGCCAGGTGGAACGCCCAGAACCGGGAGAGGTTCTCGCCCAGCCCGGCGCCGGGGGCGAACGACAGCGACGTCGAACCCCCGGTCACGAACGGCCAGAACCAGAGGTTCAGCACGAGGCCGTAGGCGAGGGAGGCGGCGGCCGCGTAGGCGGCGAGGAGACCGACCTCGGCGCGGCCGCGCCACGCCGGGAGGCACCCGGCGAAGAAGCCGATCCAGGCGGCACCGAACATCTGGAAGGGCAGCCAGGGCCCCACCCCTCCCGTGAGCAGCGCCGACACGAACAACGTGAGCGCTCCGAGCACGAACCCGAACCCCCGGCCGAGGACCCGACCGGCGGGGACCAGGAGGAAGAAGACCGGCTCGAAGCCCGCCACGCCTCCGCTCGGCAACCGCAGGGCCGCCCCGAGGGCGGCGAGGACGCCGAGCAGGGCGATCGCCTTCGCGTCGAGCGAGCCCTCGGCGAGCTCGGCCACCACCACGGCCAGCAACAGCGGCAGCAGGACGACGAACAGCCACGGCGCGTCGGCGGCGTGGGCGGTGTTCACCGAGCCCGAGGGCGACGCCAGCAGCGGCCACCCGAAGGCCACCACCCCCAGCGCGGACGCCGCGGCCAGCAGCGCCCACGACCGCCAGCCGAGCCGGACCGCCGGCGCCGGCGGCGGCACCGCCGGGACCGGGGCGCGTCGGGCGAGGCTCACGACGCCACCTCGGCGGCGAGCGCAGCCTCGATCTCGGCGACCGTCAGCCACGCGTCGGGGGCCATGACCTTGGCCACCTGGGGTGCGAAGACCGGCGAGTGCACGACGACGTCGCGGGCCGGCCCGTCGGCGACCACCTCGCCGTCGGCGAGCACCACCGCCCGGTCGGCGACCGCCGCGACGACCTCGACGTCGTGGGTGGCCAGCACCACCCCCCGACCGTCGGCGGCGAGACCCACGACGACCTCCGCCAGGCGGGCCTTGGCGTCGTAGTCGAGACCTCGGGTCGGCTCGTCGAGCAGCACCAGCGGGGGCTCGCCGGCGAGCACGACGGCCAGGGCGAGCCCGAGGCGCTGACCCTCCGACAGGTCACGCGGGTGGGCGCGGGCGTCCACGCCGGGGACGAGCCCGTCGAAGAGGGCCCGGGTCGTCCCGGGGACGAGGCCGGCGTCGCAGTCCGAGGCGGCGCACTCCGCGTCGACCGTGTCGTGGTAGAGGAGCACGGATCCGTCCTGGGGGACGAAGCCGACCCGCCGCACGACCTGGGCGGCGTCGAGCGCGTGGGGCGACGAGCCCTGGAGGTCGACGCGCCCCCGCTGCGGGGCCCGCAGGCCGGCCAGGTGGTCGAGCAGCGTCGACTTCCCGGCACCGTTGCGACCCATGAGCGCGATGACCTCGCCGCCCCGGACCTCGAAGTCGATGCCGTGGAGGACGGGGACGGACCCGTACCCGGCCGAGAGGTCCTCGGCGCGGACCACGGTCGGTCCGAGTGGACGGTGGCGGCGGAGGGGCTCGACGCCGACCAGGCGGTTGCGCAGGTCGGCGGACCGGCGGCGGGCGTCGCGCACCGACAGTGGGAGCGGCGTCCACCCGGCCACCCGACCGAGCATCACCACCGGGGGGGCCACCGGGGAGTCCGCCAGCTGCTCCGCCGGCGCCCCCGCGCGCACCGTCGCCGACCGGTCGGACCTCGGGGCGGAGGGCTCGACGACGACCACCCCGTCGGCGTACTGCACCACCCGTTCGAGGCGGTGCTCCGCCACGAGCACGGTGATCCCGAGGTCGTGCACGAGCCGGGTGAGGGCGGCCAGCACCTCCTCGGCCGCGGCCGGGTCGAGGGCGGACGTCGGTTCGTCGAGGACCAGCACCCGGGGACCGGCGGTCAGGACCGATCCGATGGCCACGCGCTGTTGCTGACCGCCGGAGAGCGTGGCCAGGGGCCGGTGGCGCAGCTCGTGGAGGCCCAGCAGGTCGAGCACGTCCTCCACACGGCGGCGCATCACGGCCGGTTCCACGCCGAGGTTCTCCATGACATAGGCCAGCTCGTCCTCGACGATGTCGGTGACGAAGCCGGCGGCGGGGTCCTGGCCGACCATGCCGACCACGTCGGCCAGCTCGCGCGGCGGCCAGTCCTCGGTACGACGTCCCCCCACCTCGACGGTGCCGGTGAGCAGGCCCCCCGTGAACCGCGGCACCAGCCCGTTGACGGCTCGCAGCAGCGTCGACTTGCCCGAGCCGGTCGTACCGACGACCAGGCACAGCTCCCCCTCCGGGACCACGAAGGACACGTCGTGCAGGGCGGGCACGGACGCATCCGGGTACGTGAACCCGACTCGGTCGAAGGTGATCACGACCCCGTCTCCACGAGGAGCTCGGGGTCGGAGGTGTGACGCGGCGGGACACCGGGCTCCGGGGAGGGGTCGACAGCCACCGGCGCAGGGCGGAGGTCGACCGACGCCAGCGCGGGAGGCCTCGGGGTGCACCAGGCCGGGAGCAGCCCGGCGACGACGCCGACCGTGGCGAGCACCGGCAGGGTCGGCCACTCGAGGGGCTGGACGGAGGGGTCGAGCACCGCGCCGGCGCGATCGGCGAGGACGACGCCCGCGACCATCGCCGCACCGGAGAGGACGGTCAGCCACTCGGGGAGGACCCAGGGATCGGGCCGGTAGCGGGTGCGGGAGGACCGCCGGCCGCCGAGGACGAGGGCCGCGGCGAGCCCGAGCAGTCCGAGGGCCAGCGCGGGCGCGCCCAGCACGAACGGCGCGGAGGGGTCGAGCAGGCCGTAGCTGCCCACGGCAGCGGCGAGGAACCCCACGAGGGTCAGGGCGGCGGCCGCCCGCCGGACCCCGGGGGCGCCCGCCCCCCGACGCCCGTACCCCCTGGCGTCCATCGACGCCGCCAACGCCACCGCTCGCTCGAGGGACCCCTCGAGCACCGGGAGGGCGACGTCACGCATCGCGCCGAGGCCCCGCCCGTCGCCGCCACGGAGCCGACGGGCCTCGCGGACCCGACGACCGGTGACGACGGCCTGCGGGGCGGCGGTGAGCGCCACGGAGACGGCGACGCCCGCCTCGTAGAGCACGGACGGGAGGCTGCGCAACAGCCGGTAGGGGCTGGCCAGCGAGCTGGCGGCGGCGAAGCAGGCGATCACGACGGCCAGGCGCAACCCCTGGTAGAAGGCGCCGACCACCGATTCCAGGGTCACCGGCCCCCCGATACTCACCCCGCCGGCCCAGTCCGGCAGATCGGCCGACGGGAGGGTGACGAGCGTGGTCCCCGGGATCCGGTTGCCGAACAGGACCTGGAAGAGCACGCGGATCACGATGACGAGCACGCCGAGGCGTAGGGCCATGTCGAAGGTGCGCGCCCACGGGGCGTCGCTGCGCCGGCTGACGACGACGAAGGCCACGACGGCCAGCAACAGCCCGAGGAGGAGCGGATTGGTGGTGCCGAGCGCCACGAAGGCGGCGCCGGCGGCCCACGCCCACCAGGCCCCGGGGTGCAGGAAGCGGGGCCGGCGCGCGGTGCGACGCACCGTCATCGCCGTGCCCGGGCGCGCACGAGGGTGGCCCCGACCAGAGCGGCGATGAGGACCCCGGCGACCACCAGCCCCCACGGGCCCGGTCCGTCGGCGCTCGACGAGGTGGCCGCGGCGGGCGTCGCCGCCATCTCGTCACCGTCACCCGTCTCGGCGGCCGCATCGACGGTGGTGGGGTCGGTGGCATCGGCGACGGGCGCGGCGATCGTCGTGGTCGGGTCCGTGCCCGTCGCGGGTCCCGACGGCGCGGCCGTCGGCCCTTGCGGCCCCGGACCGGCCCCGGTTGACGAGGACGGGCTCGGCGGCGCGGGCGCAGGGGCGGCGGCCGGCGGAGGCGGGGGCCCGCTCGGCGTCGGTGGCGGAGGGAGCGCCGGGAAGAGGCCCGACGAGGGAGCGAGGCGGGGGGGTGGGTCGGCGCCGGTGCCGGTGCCCTCGACGAAGCGCCACCCTTCGATGTCGCCGTCGGCGATCCGACGGATGAAGGGGTTCCCGCCGCCGTACAGCCACGAGCCCGACGTCCCCGAGAAGTACGCCCAGTAGCGGTAGCCGCCCGCAGTGGCCTCACCGCACCCGGACGCCGGGAAGCCGTCGATGGCGCAGAGGAGCCCGGAATCGGCGTACCGCGGCCGGGACACCCCGAGCGCCGCGGCCCGTTCGGCGAGGAGCTGGCTGCCGGTCGTGCCCCGGGGGACGACCAGGCAGGTGGCGCGGGCCCCCTGGGCGCCGCCGTCGTCCACGACGACCACCACCCGCACCTGACCGTCGGACACCGGCCCGCCACACAGCGTCGCGGCCGCGGCGGGGGCAGGAGCGATCGACCCGCCGGGTGGGGTCAGGGCGCCGATCGCCGTGACGACGAGGGCGGCGGCGGCGACCACGACCACGCGGGCACCCCGGCGGAGCTGGGCGGTGGGGCGATCGGTCACGGGCGGTTCCTCGACACGGGCGGGCGAGCCCGGTCCCGTGGAGGCCGACGGGGCCGCCACCGATTCCGGCCCCGCCTCCCGCGATCCGACGACGGGTGTGGCGGAGCATCCCTCCGGTGCAGGCATTCCGGCTCGTGCCACCGGCCGGAGCCGGACGACACCCACGGCTGCGGGTCAGCGCCGGATTCGGACCGGCTTCCCCTGCATCGACGGGTTGCGTGTGCTGCACACCGAACCACACCCACGGTCGTCCGTCAATCAGCGCGCCGACCGGGCCCGATCACGGGAGGTGGCCGTATCCTCCTCACCGTGGCATCCGCCCCCCAGCGTCCCGAGGGCCTCCCTCCGCGAGGCTCGCACCGGACGACGGCGCCGTCGCCGCCGTCGCTCGGGAGGCTCCCCGCCGTCACCTGGCCCGACCCGGTCGGCGCCGTCGAGCACGCCGTGGCCTCCACCCGGCGCCGCCTGGCCTCGTCCATGCGCCAGACCATCGTCGGCGACGGTCCACCGCCGCGTGACCTGCGGGTCGTATCGGGTGACCCGGGGCTCTTCGGGCCCGGGTCGGTGACGTGGCGGGTGCACGCCGACGCGTCGATGTTCATCGGTGGGCTGCGGGCACTGCTTCTCCAGACGATGCACCCTCTCGCCATGGCCGGCGTCGCCGACCACTCCGACTACCGCCACGACCCGATCGGGCGCCTCTGGCGGACCAGCATCTACGTCGGGACGACGACCTACGGCACCACCGAGGAGGCCCACGCCGCGGTGGCGATGGTCAAACGGGTCCATGACCGGGTCCGGGGCATCGCTCCCGACGGCCGCCCCTACGCGGCCAACGACCCCCACCTGTTGACCTGGGTCCACCACGCCGAGGTCGACAGCTTCCTGGCCGCCTACCAGTGCTACGGCGCCGAGCCCCTCTCCCCCGCCGACCAGGACCGCTACGTCGACGAGATGTCGGTGCTCTGCGAGCTCTTCGACGCCGAACCCGCGGCCCGCTCCGTCGCCGAGCTGCGGGCGTACTTCGCGGTGATGGAGCCCGAACTGCACGCCGGGGCCCAGGCCCGCGAGGCCGCCCGGTGGCTCATGGTGCCGCCGCTGCCGTGGACGACCCGGCTCCCCTACGCCGTCATCGCCCCGGCGGCCGTCGGGCTGCTCCCCGGCCGGGTCCGGCGGGATCTCTGGCTCCCCCTGGCGCCGGGTGTCGACCCGCTGCTCGTGCGACCGGCGGCCCGGGCCCTGACCCGCTCGCTGGCGTGGGTGATGGGCGGGCTCGAGGTGGAGCCGTCGGGCACCGCCGCCGGGAGCGGGGAGCTGCGCGCCGTGCCCGACGAGCCCGCCGCCTGACGGACCCGCTGGTGGCACGGCGGCCCGCGACGTCAGATCCCGTAACCGCCGTCCACGTCGAGGGTCTGGCCGCTGATGAAGTCGGCCCGATCCGAGGCCAGGAAGCACACCGCCTCCGCGATGTCGACCGCGTCGCCGAACGTGCGCAGGGGGATGTTGCGCATCGTGACCTCGAGAGCGGCGTCGTCGAGGTCGCCCGAGGCCATCAACCGGGCGGCCATCCCGTCGGTGAGCATCCCCGGACCGACGCAGTTGGCCCGGACCCCGAAGCGGCCCTCCTCGGCGGCGAGGGCCCGCACGACCTGCTCGACCGCACCCTTCGTGCCCGAGGAGAGCCCGTCACGCACCGGGTAGCGACGGGTCGCGGCCGTCGTGACCGCCACGATGCTGCCGCGTGCCTCCCGGAGGGGGGTGAGCGCCGGGTGGACGACGTTGAAGAAGGCGGCCGCCTCCCCGTCGAGCTGCGCCCGGTACTGCGCGGGGGTGACCTTCGAGAGGTGGATCTGCGGGACGTGGGGGCCGGCGGCGTGCACGAGCGTGTGCAGCCCGCCGAACCGGCCGACGGTCTCGGCAACGACGTTCGCCGCCACGTCCTCGTCGGCGAGGTCCGCGGGCCACGCGTGGGCGCGCCCCCCGCCGGCGGTGAGCTCGGCGACGAGGTCCTCGGCCCCGACGGCGTTCGCCCGGTACGTGAAGGCCACGGCACTGCCCCGCGCGACGAGGATCCGACAGATCGCCGCACCGATCCCGCCGGTCCCGCCCGTCACCAGCGCGGCGCCCGGGCGGTCCCCGAAGTCAGGTGTCTCCATGACCGGCGAGTCTCGCGCCCGCGCGAGCCCCGGCCGGTCAGCAGCCGTCGAGGCTGGTGGCGACGGCCTCGGCGAGGGCCTGTTGGCCGGCGACGGTGGGATGCACACGATCCCGGAGCAGCGGCCCCAGGTTGGAACCGCCCCCGTCCGCGGGATCGTTGTCGTCGAGGATCGCCGCCCACTCCACGAAGCGCACCCGAGGGTCGCCGGCGAGGGTGCGGAGCATCTCGTTGACCCGGACGGCCTCGTCCCACGCCACCACCGGGTCGAGGTCGCGGGCTTTGTCGGTGATGGTGACCAGGTGGACGCAGCGGGCCTCGGGGAAGGTGGCGAGGATCTGCTCGAGCGACCGGCGGGACTCGGTGGGGTCCACCTCTTGGGCGGCGTCGTTGGTGCCGAGGTTGACCACGACCTGGTCGACGGGGGCGGCCTCGGCGGCGAGGCGGTCGGCCCCCGCGATCTGTTGGGTGGTCGTGAGTCCCGGCACCGCGTCGATGGCCACGTCGTAGGTCGGTTCCAGCCGATCGCTCAGCGTGTCGGCGCTCTCGGAGAAGATCGAGTCGCCGAGGAGGGCCACCGAGGGGGCTGCGGCCTCGCCCTCCGGGATGCCCGGTCCGACGCTGCGCAGCGACGACCGAAGCGACTCCTCGCCACCCAGGGCCAGCGCGCCGACCACCACGGCCAGCACGATGGTGAGGACGGCGAGGACCTGCGCCCGACCGGTGGGACTCCCACCGGAGCCGGTCACCTGCCCCCCCGGAGACGGGTGCGGCTCGGGTCGCGGTGCGAGCGCCGCGCTCGGGGGGCTGCCGCGACCATGCACCCGACGCTACCGCCGGGCTCGGGGCCCCGGCGACGCGGCCCCGAGGGCCGATGGCGATGCCGGCGCGGCGGCGCTCGTTAGCATCGACCCGCCGTGACCGCCCCCCCTTCCTCCCCGCCTCCGAGCCCCTCGCGTCCGGTGCGGGCCCGCATCGCCGTCGGGGTGGGTCGAGCCGTCGCCGGCGCCTCCAGGATCGTTCGCTTCGGCTCCGGCAGCGTGATCGGCGGTCGTGCCGCCCTGGCCGTCGACCCCGGTCTGCTGGCCCACCTGAGCGGGGGGCGAGAGGTCGCCCTCGTCAGCGCCACGAACGGCAAGACGACCACCACACGCCTGCTGGGGGCGGCGCTCGAGGCGGACGGGCCGGTCGTGTCGAACTCGCTGGGGGCCAACATGACCCCCGGGATCGTGGCCGCCCTCGGCCCGGCGGACCCGACGGCGACGGCGGTGCTGGAGGTCGACGAACGCTGGCTCGGTCCGGTGCTCCACGCGACCGGCGCCTCGACGGTCGTGCTGTCGAACCTCAGCCGTGACCAGCTCGACCGCACCCAGGAGGTGCGCAAGCTGGCCGAGCGGTGGCGGCGGGCGCTCACCGACGACCCCCCGGCTCGGGTCGTCGCCAACGCCGACGACCCGCTGGTGGCGTGGGCGGCCATGGCGGCGCCCACCGTGATCTGGGTGGGCACCGGGCTCGACTGGACGGCCGACGCCACGGGGTGCCCGGCGTGCTCGGGACGGATCGACTTCACCACCGACGCGTGGCGCTGCACGGGCTGCGATCTCGCTCGACCGGCCCCGGACGTCACCATCTCGACCGCGACGCCCGGTGCGGGACCCGAGCCCACCACGGTCCACCTCCCGTCCGGGTCCGTCACCGTCGAGCTGGCCCTGCCCGGGCGGGTGAACGCCGTCAACGCCGCGTTCGCACTGGCCGCCGCCACGGCCATGGGCGTCGACGCCGCCGCGGCGGCCGCCGCCCTGGCCGGGGTGACCGAGATCGCCGGGCGGTACCGCGTGGCGAGGATCGACGGTGTGGCCGTCCGCCTCGTGCTCGCCAAGAACCCGGCCGGGTGGCAGGAGGCGCTCGAGCTGCTCGCCCCGGCGCCCGCGCCGATCATCGTGGCGATCAACGCCCGCATCGCCGACGGGCACGACCCGTCGTGGCTGTGGGACGTGCCCTTCGAGCGCCTCCGGGGCCGCTACGTCGTGGCGACCGGCGAGCGGGGTTCCGACCTCGCCGTCCGCCTGCGCTACGCCGACGTCGAGCACGACCGGGCTCCCGACCTCGACGCGGCCGTCGCCGCCGTCGCCTCCCACCCGACCTTCTCGGCCGACGTGACCGTCGACGTCGCCGCCAACTACACGGCCTTCCAGGCCTTCCTCGACCAGCTCGGGGGGCCGGGATGACCGCCGGTGCCGGCGGTGCGTCGACGGTCCGGATCGGGGTGCTCTACCCCGATCTGCTCGGCACCTACGGCGACGGCGGCAACGCCGTCGTGCTCGCCCGCCGGCTCGCCTGGCGGGGGATCCCCGCCGAGCTCGTGACCGTGCGGGGCGGCGAGGTCGCCCCGGACTCGTGCGACCTGTACCTCGTCGGCGGTGGTGAGGACGGCCCCCAGACCCAGGCCGCGAAGGACCTCGCCGAGAGCCGGGCCCTGCACCGCGCCGTGGAGGCGGGTGCGGTGGTGCTCGCCGTGTGCGCCGGCATGCAGATCCTGGGCCACCGCTTCCCCGACGCCACGGGGACCGACCGGCCCGGCCTCGGGCTGCTCGACTGCACCACGATCCGCGTCGACCGACCCCGCGCCGTCGGCGAGCTGCTCACCGGCTCGGCGACGGTGCCCGACCCGGCCGGCGACCCGATCGCCCTCGGCGCGCTCACCGGGTTCGAGAACCATGCCGGCCGCTCGGTCGTCGGCCCGGACTCCTCGACGCTGGCCGCGGTGGAGGTCGGTGAGGGGAACGGCGACGGGTACGAGGGCGTGGTGCGCGGGCGTGTGGTCGGGACCTACCTGCACGGTCCCGTCCTGGCCCGCAACCCGGTTCTGGCCGACCTCCTCCTCGGCTGGGTGGTGGGCCGCGAGGCGCTCACCCCGCTCGACGACCACGAGGTCGACCGCCTCCGCGACGAGCGCCTCCGCGCCGCCCGTGACCACGAGCTGGCCCCCCGTCGCTCGTGGCGCGACGCGCTGCGGAGGTCGTGACCGGCCGACGACGGCGGCGCGACGGGCCTCAGGCGAAGCGCACCGACGCCAGCACCCGGTTGACCTCACCGATGAGCGTGGCCCGCAGGCGGTAGCTGCCCACGACCACGTAGAGGCAGAACGGTCGTCCGTCGACGACGAAGAACCGCTGGAGGCCGGCCTGGCCGGCGATGCCGCGCTGGAGCGTGTCGGGCGACAGGTCGTCGGCGACGAACGGCCACGGGATCGTGCGGCCGGCGAAGAGGGCGGTGTCGGCCTCCTCCGGCGGGTGCTCCAGGAGGGAGATGAACACCCCGCCGCTGCCCATCAGCTCGACCGCCCCGCCCCCGAAGTCGCCGCGGACGGGCGGGAGCCCGAAGTTGGCGACGTGGGCGACGGGAGGGACAGTGGTGGTCGAGGTCCCGGCCGGGCCCCGCGTCGACGGCAGCGCCGGGTCCGGGAGCGGATCGGGGTCACGACGGAAGATCTCGGTGTCCCAACCCTGGGGGGCGGTCACCGTGATCCCGTGGGCGGCGATCGTGGCCATCTCGCGAGTCTGCCACCGTCGTACCCCGGGGGGCGGCCGGGCGGGCGTCAGGCGCCGACCACGATCGCGATCCCGACGGCCAGCACGACCACCTCGGCGACGACGGTCGCCCCTCGGGCTCGCGGTGCCGCCCGTTGCAGACGGCGGTGGAAGGCCACCAGCGCCCCGGGGTCGGTCACGTGGCGCACGCTCAGCAACGCGAGGCCGCGTGTCAGCCCGAAGGTGAGGCCGATCAACGCCCCGCCCCACCACGAACCGGCCAGGAGGCAGAGGGCGAAGACGAGGTACACCAGCGCCGCCGTCACGATCGTGGTGAGACCCGCCCCGAGCTGGAGGCCGTAGCCGCCGCCGTAGACCCACCCGCGGTAGGTGCTCATCCAGTCCTCGTTCACCTGTCGGCCGTAGCGGGGGAGGCGCAGTCGGGCCGCACCGGCGTCGAAGACGAGGGCGACGACGGCGAGCGCCACGACCACGCCCGCCACGACCGGGTCCGACCAGTCCGTCCGGGCCAGCAGCGAGCCGAGGGCCCCGAGCGCCGCGCCGACGGCGACGCCGCCGAGGGCCGAACCGAGGATGTAGGCGGTGGCCGTGAGCCACCACCGTTGGGCCCGTCCCCGCTCACCGAGCGGGGTGATGCTCGAGAGCATCGACTCCCCTCAGGGCGACCACGTCGAGCGCACGGCGCCGATGACCGCGGCCGCCATCCCCGCGACGAGCAGGGAGAGCGGCACGTCAGCTCCGCCCGTCCTGGGTGCCACCACCCCCGGGGAGCGACGCCTCGGGCGGTTCGTCGTCGGCGATGAGCTGGTCCGGGTAGAGGCTGGGGTGCCCCGGCCCGATGCCGGCGGCGCGCAGCTCCTCGTCGGCCCGCCGGGATCGCTCGGGGCCGGTGAGTCGCCCGGCGGGAGCGGAGGGCGTCAGGGGCGCGCCGTCGAGGTCGTGACCGGCGTCAGCGGCGGCTTGGCCGAGCAGGTTGGCCACCTGGGCCCAGCTCGCCGCCGCCCCCTCCCCCACCACGTTGCCCGTCGGGCCGTCGACCAGGATGAAGTACGGGTTGGCGGGCACGCGGTAGTCGTCGTAGGCCCCGTCGGACATGACGGTCGTGATGCCCGCCGGAGCCAACCGGGCGACCTCGCTCACGCTCTCGAGCGTCGGGCCCTTGGTGACGATGACGAGACGGGTGTCGCGGCCGGGGAGGCGTGTCCCCTCGCCGTCGCCGAAGGCCCGCCAGAAGTCGGCGCAGGTCCCGCAGCCGCTCGACAGGAAGGCCAACAGGGTGGTGTGGTCCCGACCGACGACCCCGGCGGCGACCGCCGACCCGTCGGGGGTGACGCCCGCGACGTCGAAGGCCGTCGCGGTGACCGGCTCGGCCTGGTCCCGGGGCTCGGGGACCCCGGGGCGGGTGCGGATCTCCACCGGCGAGCGCACGCCGCCGGTGGTCGACGAGGTGGTGGTCACCTCGTCGTCGTAGACCCCGGCGCCGAGCTCGCTCAGGCGGCGGAGGACCTCGGCGTGGGTGCGCAGCAGCCCGACGACGAGCACCCCCAGCACTGCCACGGCGACGGCCAGCACGACGACGACCGCGGTCAACGCGGCCCCCGGGCGGTCGGGGACGCGGTCACGAGACGACCACGCGGCGGCAGGCCAGCAGCGGGTTGGTGTTGCCGCTCGCCAGGTTGATCGCGTAGACGCACACGTCGTAGGTGCCGCGAGCGACCGGGAACGTGGCGTCGAAACCGTGGGCCGCCCCGTAGAGCGGGTACGCGATGCCGACGTCGGGGCGGTCACGGTCGGCGACCGCCCGCCCGACCCCCCCGCCGTTGGCGTACACGTGGAGCTCGACCGGGCCGGCGGTGTCGGGATCGATCACCCAGCCGCTCACCCGGAACGCCCCGCTCGAGTCCCGGACCGCCTCGAAGTTGCCGAAGGGGTTGCCGCCCACGAAGACGCTCCGGGTTCCGATCAGCGGATTGGTGGTGCCGGGGCCCACGTTGATGGCGTACACCTGCACCGTCTGGAGCCCGGCGGCGGCGGGCACTACCACGTCGAACCCGTGGACCGGCCCGAAGCCGGGATAGGCGGCGCCGACGTCGGGCCGGTTCCGGTCGGCGACGCCGAGCCCCGCGAACGCGCCGTTGACGTACACGTGCACGTCGATCGGGGCTGTCGAATCCGGATCGATCATCCAGCCGACCACGCGGATCTGACGAGGCCCGGCGGCGGCCAGCTCGAGGTTCCCGAAGGGGTCGCCGGCGCGGACGTCGACGGTCCGCTGGGCGAGCACCTTGTCGACCCCGGGACCGACGTTGCGGGCCACGGCGGAGAGGGTCCGTCGCCCGGGGGCGGCCGGGACGAACGAGCGGTAGCCCCGGTTCGGTCCGGCCGCCGGGATGTAGGCCTGCAGCGCCGGGAACGGTGTGTTGGCGACGGTCGTCGCGGCGAGCCGCCCGTCGACACGCAGGTCGACGGTGACCGAGGTGGTGAGGTCGTCGAGGTCGACCGCCCATCCCCCGACCAGGACCCCGCCGGCGGCGGGGTCGACGGTGTCGAGGTTGCCGAGCGGCGACCCGATGTCGACCTGGATGCAGCCGAGCTCCGGGTTGGTGGTGCCGGCGATCCCTGTGTTGATGGCGTAGACGCAGACCCGGTGGGGCCCGCCGCTGATCGGGACGGTGATGTCGAAGCCGTGGTTGGGGCCGTAGGCCGGGTAGGCCTGGCCGACGTCGGCGCGGAAGCGGTTGGCGACGAACGATCCCGCGCCGTTGCCGTCGATGTACACGTGGATGTCGACCGGCCCGGTCGTGTCGGGGTCGATCGCCCAGCCGGTGAGCGTGATGGTGCCCGTCCCGACCCGGAACCCCTCGAAGTTGCCGAATGGGCTGCCCACCCGGACCGTGCGGCACCCGAGCAACAGGTTGCCGTTCCCGCTGGGGCCGACGTTGATGCCGTAGACGCAGACCTGGCGGACCCCGGGCGCGGCCGGGACGGTGATGTCGTAGCCGTGGTTCGGCCCCTGCCCCGGGAAGGCGGCGGCCACGTCGGGCCGTGAACGCGACGCCACGCCGGAGCCGGCCCCGACGCCGTCCACGTAGACGTGCACGTCGATCGGCGCGTTGGTGTCGGCGTCGAGCGCCCAACCGGTCACCCGGATGCCCCCGGTGACCTCGGTGGCGGACTCGACGCTCCCGTCCACGGTGTGCAGGCACGGCCGGTCGTGGTTGGCGGTGGCGTTGTCGACCCGGACCGTGCCGGTGCAGGTGCCGTCGATCTCCCACGGTGCGATGCAGGTGACGAGGCGGCAGACGATCGGGCCGAGGCAGGCGATCCCCTGGTTGCACTGGCCGTAGCGGAAGTTGGTGCAGCCCGCCTTCCGGTTGTTGCAGTCGCCGTTGGCGCACCCGCAGCCCGTGCCGGAGCACGCACCGCTGCACACGCCGTTGCCGCCGCACCCGCAGCCGTTGCAGGGGGCGTTGCAGTCCATGTAGTAGCGGGGTCCCGAGCAGAACCCGGTGCCGTCGACCTTCCACCACCCGGCCAGGACCGAGCCCGGCGGGCACTGGTTGCGCCCGGTGAGCGTGCAGCAGAACTCGGTGTAGCCGTCACAGCACAGCGACCCGCACGCGCAACCCTGGCCCTGGCACGAGCAGATCGCCGCGTAGGCGTCGGTCGGGGTGAGGGCGTAGGCGACGGGGTTCGCGGCCAGGGCGGTGCCCACGACCGCCGAGCGGGCGAAGAACCCCCGGCGCCCCATGCGGGCCGAGAGGACCCCCGAGAGCTTCTCGACCACGGTGGACGACGTCATGCTCATCGGATCGAACCTCCGAGACGGAAGGACTGCACGGGACGGAGCGCCGCCGCTTCGGAAGCCGGGAGGCGGCGCGCCGCGGCGAGGGCGTCGGGCAGGGCGGTGAGCAGCGCGACGACCAGGCCCACGGCGACCCCCGAGACCAGGAGGTAGGCGACGCCGGCGCCGGGGAGGTCCGGGCGCATCTCGAGGAACCCCGGGGCGGCGGTGATCGCCGCCACGGTGGCCACGACGGCGGCCGCGCCGTCGACGGCGACGTGCAGCAGGCTCGGCGGAGCGGACGAGCGGCCGAAGCACCCGCACGACACGGTCTGGCCGCCGGCGCGCAGCCGCAGGATGGCGACGGTGAACCCGAGGTAGAGGGCGGCCGTGACGGCGGCCGGCACCGGGCCGCCGAGGAGGTAGGCGCTCACCCCGACCACGACCTCGACCGCGCCGAGGGCCCGCGCCAGCAGTCGCGAGGACGGCAGCCCGAGGGCCCGCAACATGGGGGCGCTGGCGTCGGGGTCGCGCAGCTTGGCCGCGCCGCCGACCGCCACGACGCCCGCGACGACTCCCAGGAGCGCACCGACCACCACGCCGACCGACAGTAGTGCCGACGGCCGGCACGCCGGCGACGCGGGCGGGGTTCGTTCGCGAGGCGCGCCGGATCAGGGGGTGACGGCGACGCGGGCCACCGGCTCGGGGGCGACCTGGCGCCGCGACAGCGCCCTGCGGAGCGCGTCGAGGAGCACGGTGCGGGTCTCGCGCGGATCGACGAGCTCGTCGAAGCCCAGGTTGGCGGCCGAGCGGTAGGAGGCCTGCAGCTCCGCGTCGCGGAGCAGCGCCGCCTCGTCGGCTTCGGCCCCGGTGGCGCGGCTCATGGCCGCGGCCCCCATCGCCCCGAGCGTCGCCCCCGGATACGCGAAGGTCGCCGACTGGCCGTCGAAGCCGACCAGCGACATGACCATCGACCCGAAGCCGTAGGCCTTGCGGAGCGTGAGGTGCAGCTTCGGGCTGGTGGCCTGCGTCTGGGCGGCGAACATCCGTGCCCCGCTGCGCAGGACCCCGGCCTGCTCCGAGACCCGGCCGGGCAGCATGCCGGGGTTGTCGGCGAGGAACACGAGGGGGAGGTGGTAGGAGTCGGCCACCGTGATGAAGTGGGCGGCCTTGTCCGCGGCGTCGGCGTCGACCGATCCCGCGAGCACGCGGGGCTGGTTGGCGATGACGGCCACCGGGTCGCCGCCGAGGTGGGCCAGCGCGCAGATGACGGAGGGCCCGAACCCCGGCTGCACCTCGAACCAGTGGCCGTCGTCGACGACCACGTCGAGGACGTCGGCCATGTCGTAGACCCGTCGCGTGTCGCGGGGCACGATCTCGAGGAGCTCGTCGGTGGTGCGGGGCCCCTGGTCGGCGCCGGGCACCGACGGCGGGTACGACCATGCGCTCGACGGGAAGAACTCGAGGTAGTGGCGCAGCATGTCGAGCGCGGCGGCATCGTCGGGGGCCACGTTGTGGATCAGCCCGCTGGCCGTGGCGACGGCGGGGCCGCCCAGGTCCTCCTTGGAGATCTCCTCGCCCAGGGACTCCTTCACCACGGGTGGCCCGGCCGTGAACACCGCGCCGCTCGCCGTCATCACGCTGAAGTCCGACATCGGGACGATCAGCGCCCCGTGCCCCGCCGAGGGGCCCATCACCGCGCTGAGCACGGGGACGCGCCCGGAGCACTGGGCCTGGGCGAGCAGGTCGGTGGGAGCCCGACCCCCGTGTCCGCCGCCGCGATGGCCGGCCCCCTCGAGCAGCATCACGAGCGGCATCCGGTCCCGGAGGGCCAGTTCGGCGACGCGGTACCGCTTGGAGCTGCTCCCCGGACCGATCGAGCCGGCGAGGGTCGTGAAGTCCTCGGCACCGACCATCACCGGTCGACCGTCGATGCGACCGGCGCCGGCGACGATGCCGTCGGCGGGTACCTCCTCGCCGACCAGCGTGCCGATCTCCCGGAACGATCCCGGATCGAGGAGGTGCTCGACCCGCTGGCGGGCGTCGAGGAGGCCTCGGGCGCGCCGCTTCGAGAGCCGCTCCTCGCCTCCCATCGCCCGCGACGCAGCTCGTCGCTCGGCGAGGTCGTGGAGCGTCGGACCCCAGCCGCCGGGGAGTTCGTCGCCGGTCACGTCCGGACCGGCGTCACGACTCGGCGTCCGTGGTCGCGGGTGCCGGGCGCAGGTCCGGGAAGGCCCGTAGCGTGTGGCCCCCGTCGACGGCGAGGTGCTGGCCCGTGACCCACCCGGACTCCGGCCCGGCGAGGAAGCGAATGGCCCGGGCGACGTCGTCGGCCTCACCGCCCCGGGCGAGGGGTTGGGCGTCGAGGAAGGCGGCCATGGTGGCGTCGTCGGCGAAGAGCCCCTCGGTGGCGGCGGTGCGGGTCAGGCCGGGTCGAACGGAGTTGACCCGGATCCCCTCCTCGCCGAGCTCGTCGGCCGCGACCTCGACCAACGCGTCGACGGCCGCCTTGCCGGTCTTGTAGGACGCCAGGCCCCGGGTGCTGAAGGCCGCCGCGGTGGACGACACGGCAACGATCGAGCCACCGGGTGGCATGGCCGGCACCGCGTACTTGAGGAGCAGGAAGACCGGTCGGACGTTGAGGTCGACCTCGGCGCTGAACTGGTCCGGGTCGTAGTCGACGAGGCGGCTCGGCGTGCCGCCGCCCGGCACGGTGACCGCCACCTCGAGGCTCTCGCCGTCGGCGGCGAACGCCACCGCGTCGGCGACGTCCATCGGCCGGAGCGCGTCACAGGGGCACGGGTGCGCCTCGAGGCCCTCGGCGGCGAGGGTGCGGAGCGCGTCGACGAGGCGCTGCTCGTCCCGACCCGCGATCGTGACGCGACAGCCGTCGGCGGCGAGGAGCCGGGCCGCGGCGAGCCCGATGCCGCTGCTCCCGCCGACGACGAGCGCCCTGGTCCCGTCGAGTCCGCCGTGCTGGGCCATCACCCGGTTCTAGCAGTCCGCCCCGGCCGCTGCCCCGGGAAGGGGCGGTCGTCCCCGTGCCGGGCCGGAGCCACGGCCGGGCGCACGGCGCTACGGTCCCCCGGGACGTTGCGAACGCAGGGGGGGCATCACCAGTGCAGACCGACATCGACGTCCTGTTGGAGCGGGCATCCGAGGCCGCGGGCTCCGACGACGCCGGCGACCCGTCGTGGCGCGAGGGCCTCGCCGTGCTGCTGGAGTCGCTGACGGACGACGCCCACCTCGACGCCATCGGCGAAGCCGCCGTGGAGCAGACCGTCGTCAACCACCTGACCAACCGCCTCCGGATCACCGACTGGCACCGGACCCACCCCGACCTTGCCGACGACCCGGTGGTCGCCCCGATCTTCCTCATCGGGCTCCCCCGCACCGGCACGACGGCCCTGAGCCACCTCCTGGGCGCCGACCCCGCGAACCGGTCGCTGCTGGCGTGGGAAGCGGGGGACTCGGTCCCGCCACCCACCGCGGAGGGCTACGTCGACGACCCCCGGTTCGTGGCGGCCCGAGAGGCGCCGAACATGCTCGACCTGGTGAACCCGGGCTTCAAGGCCATCCACTTCGACCCGCCGGACATGCCCATCGAGTGCGCGGTCGTGCTGGCCCAGCACTTCACGAGCCTGATCTACCCGACGATGTTCAACGTCGAGGGCTACCGCGAGTGGCTCTTCGAGGCCGACCACGGCCCTGCCTACCGCTACCACCGCCAGATGCTGCAGGTCCTGCAGTCCGCCTACCCGGGGCAGTGGCAGCTCAAGTCGCCCATCCACCTCGTCGACCCCTGGTCGCTCGAGGCGACGTACCCCGACGCCCGGTACGTCCTCACGCACCGCGACCCCGTCCGGGTGACGGCGTCGGTGCTCAGCCTCGTGCGGTCCCTCACCAGCACGTTCACCGACCACGACTTCACCGACTACATCGCCGCCACCTGGCCCGACCTCATCGCCACGCTGCTCGAGCGCCAGTCGCGCTTCCGTGACGAGGTCACCGCCGCAGGGCGCGGCGCGGCGTTCGTCGACGTCGCCTACGACGACCTCGTCTCGGAGCCGTCGGCCACGGTGCGGTCGATCTACGAACAGCTCGGCGAGACGCTCTCGCCCGAGGCCGAGGAGGCCATGCGGGCGCACTCCGCGACGCACACCCAGGGCGTGCACGGACGCCACACCTACTCGCTCGAGGAGTTCGGTCTGGCCACCGAGCCCTTGGCGGAACGTTTCGCCGACTACACGACCCGCTACCACCACCTCCTCGAGCCGGCGCGATGACCGACCTCGACGATGTCTTCGACACCCGCGACGCCATCGACATGGCGTGGATGGTCACGATCGGGGAGGTGACGGCCCGCGAGCTCGCCGAGACCGCCATCCGCCGGATCGAGGAGCGCAATCCCGCGCTCAACGCCGTCGTGGCCACCCGGTTCGAGGCGGCGCTGGCCGAGGTCGACGAGGGGTTGCCCGACGGTCCGCTCAAGGGCGTGCCGTTCGTGGTGAAGGACCTCGGGTGCGACGTGGCCGGCCTGCCCGCCACCCGGGGCAGTCGCCTCTTCTCCGACGTGGTCGCCACGTCGGACAGCGAGCTCACCCGCCGCTACAAGGCCGCCGGCCTCGTCATCCTGGGGAACACGAACTCGCCGGAGTTCGGCAAGAACGCCAGCACCGAGCCCTTGCTGCACGGCCCGACCCGCAACCCCTGGCGGACCACGCACTCCACGGGCGGGTCGAGCGGTGGGTCGGCCGCCGCGGTGGCGGCCGGCATGGTGCCTGCGGGGCACGCCAACGACGGCGGGGGCTCGATACGGATCCCGGCCTCGGAGTGCGGGCTGTTCGGCTTGAAGCCCACCCGCATGCGCACGCCGTCGCTCCCCCAGCTCAACTACTTCGCCTATCCGCTCACGATCGGCCACGCCGTGACCCGCACGGTGCGCGACAGCGCAGCGCTCCTCGACGCCGTCGCCGGAGGCACCGCCGGTGACCCGGGGGCGACGCCACCCCGACCGCGGGCAGGGACGTTCATGGCCGTGCTGTCCGAGCCGCTCCAGCCGTTGCGGATCGCGGTGTCCACCCGGTCGGTGGCCGGCACCGAGGCGCACCCCGCGGCCGTCGAGGCCATCGAACGGATGGCGGCCCTGTGCGAGGAGCTGGGCCACGAGGTCACCGAGGGCCTGCCCACCTACGACCCGAGCGCGGTCATCGAGTGCGTGTCGGTGGTGATGGGAGCCGCTTCGGCCGCGCAGGTCGAGGACCGGTTGGCGGAACTGGGGCGCCCGTTGGCCGACGACGACCTCGAGCCGTTCAGCCGCTTCATGCACCAGCGCAGCGTGGGCTTCTCCGGGGTCGAGGTCATCCGCGCCCTTCAGCGCATCGAGGAGGTGAGCCGGTCGGTGGCCCCCTTCTTCGTCGGCCACGACCTCTGGCTGACCCCCACCCTGCTCCCGCCGGTCCCCGAGCTGGGCTGGCTCGACACGACCAGCACCGAGGCCATGTTCACCCGGGCCGGTCGGTTCAGCGAGATGACCGCGCTGGCCAACGTCACCGGCCAACCCGCGATGTCCGTCCCCGCCGGCCACGACGGCGACGGACTGCCCATGGGCGCGCAGTTCCTCGCCTCCCACAACCGCGAGGGCATCCTCCTGCAGCTCGCCGCGCAGATCGAGTCCGCCTCGCCGTGGCCCCGGACCGCGCCCTGGCCCCCGCCGGGCTGAACCGACCGGACCCGGCCGGGTCGAGAGGATTTCCCGCCGGCGCGATGTGTGCGCCACCACCCACCCGGGCTTCAATGGCGGTGTATGGCCGACGTCGCCCCCCGCTCGCCCGCCGCCGCCCCTCCGGTCCGCGCAGGACGCCGGCTCCGCCCGTTCGTGGCCCCCGCTGTCGTCCTCGCGCTCGCCGCGGTCCTCGTGGTGACCCTGTGGAGGGCGGGGGAGGACGGCGACCCCGGGTCGGGGGCGGCGACGAGCAGCGACGGTGAGCTCCGGGTGACCGACGCCCGCATGGCCCTCCCCTTCGATCCGGGCCAGGCCGCCGCCTACCTCACGCTCGCGAACGACGGCACCGTCGACGACGTCCTCCTCGGGGCCCGCTCGGACGGGAGCACGCTGGTGATGCTCCACCGCACCGAGGTCGACGCCACCGGACGTGCGGTGATGGGCGGCGTCGACGGCCTGCCCGTGGCGGCCGGGACCGACCTCGTGCTCGAACCGGGCGGCGCCCACCTGATGCTCGACGTGCCGTCCGACCTCGCCGTCGGCGACACGTACCCGATCACCCTGCTCCTCGAGAGCGGCAACGACGTGACCGTCGACGTCGCCGTGGTCGACCCCGCGGAGGTGGCCGGGTGACCGCCAGCCACCGGGGGCCGGTGATGCTGGTGGTCGCGGTCGCCGCCCTCCTGCTCGCCTCCTGCGTGACCCCCGCCGACGAGGTCGGCGGGTCCGACGCCGACAACCTCGGCTTCCAGGGCCGGCTGCTCACCGAGCCGGTGGCGAAGCCGGACGTGGTCTTCACCGACACCGAGGGCCAGCCGTTCGACCTGCGCGCCGAGACCGACGGGGAGCTCACGATGGTGCTCTTCGGCTACACGAGCTGCCCGGACATCTGCCCGATCCACATGGGGGCCATCGCCCCGGCGATCGAGGACGCCCGCCTGGCGACCGGCAACCCCAACGTGGTGTTCGTGGGGGTCGACACGGCGCGCGACACCCCGGAACGGATGCGGGACTTCCTCAACCGCTTCGACCGTCGATTCGTCGGGCTGACCGCGACCCCCGAGGAGATCGACCGGGCCATGGCCCAGGTGGGCCTCCCGCCGGTGGTCATCGACCCCGAGGGCGAGGGCGGCGACTCCTACGCGGTGGGCCACCCGAGCCAGATCCTGGTGTTCACCGCCGACAACCTGGCCCACATCGCCTACCCGTTCGGCACCCGTGAGCAGGCCTGGGCCGAGGACCTCCCCCGCCTGTCGACGATCGACTGGAGCGCCCCGTGAGCTGGTGGTGCTCGGCGGACGGCCGGGCCTGGACGTGGGAGTGGCGCCCCTACCTGGGCGCCTGGCTCCTCGTCGGGACCCTCGTCGCGCTCTACACGTGGGCCTACCGCAAGGACCCCGGCTTCCCGCTGCGGCGCAAGCTCTCCGCGGTGCTCGGCATCCTCCTCGTCCTGGTCGCCACCGACTGGCCGATGGCGTCGCTCGGCGCCGGCTACCTGCTGTCGGTGCAGATGGGCCGCCAGGTGATCGTCGTGCTCATCGCCATCCCGCTCCTGTTGTACGGGGCGCCGCCGGTGCTCGGCCGGTGGCTCGACGCCACCGACCGCCGACGGGCCGTCATCCGCGCCGTCACCCATCCCGTGGTCGCCGTCCTCACCACGAGCGGCCTGCTGCTCCTCGTCAACACCCCGATGGTCTCGGACCGCACGATCACCAGCCCGCTCGGCTCGTTCGCGATCGACGCCCTCTGGATCCTGGCCGGGGTGATCCTGTGGCTCCCGGTGCAACCGCCGTCGCCGATGAGACCCCGACTGGTCGGGCCGCTGGCGCTGATCTACCTGTTCATCCAGTCGATCGCCCCGCTACCCACGTCGTTCTTCATGACCTGGGCCGAGTACCCGCTCTTCGCCACCTTCGAGCTGGCCCCCCGGGTGGTGGACAGCTTCAGCGCCGTCGACGACCAGGAGCTGGCCTCGGGCATCGCCCAGGTGATCGGCGGGATGATCATCTGGATCCAGATCGCGGCGCGCTTCCTGCACTGGGCGGTGGAGCGGGAGCGGGCCGAGAACGCCACCATCCCGCACTTCATCCGCCAGGCCGAGGAGCGCGAGGCCCGACGGGCGGCCCGCGGCGCCACCCCCACCGAGCCCGCCGGCCCCGTCCTCTCGGAGACCGGGACCCGCGACGCGCCGTAGCGGCCACCGCAACCACCGCCCCCCCCCCGGGCCCGGGTCGGACCGGCCGGCGCGTCGGCCGGTGTGGGGCCTCAGTCCACGGCGGTGACGCCGCCGTCGACGACGATCGAGGCCCCGGTGATGAACGATGCCGCGTCCGAGAGCAGGAACGCCACGGGTGCGCCGATCTCCTCGGGTCGACCCACCCTGCCGAGCACCGACGAGCGCCGGAACTCCTCGTGGACCTCGGGGATGTCGAGGGCGACCTGGAGCATCGGGGTCTCGATGTACCCGGGGCAGACGGCGTTCACCCGGATCCCCTCGGGGCCGAGCTGGTGGGCCATCGAGCGCACCGCCCCGAGCACCCCGGCCTTGGAAGCGCAGTACGCGGGGATGGCCGCGTTGCCGATCCAGCCCTCGATCGAGGCGATGCCGACGACGGCCGCGCCGGACACCGAGCGCAGCTCGGGCAGCAGGGCCTGCACGAGCAGGGGGAAGGCCCTGAGGTTGACGTCGAGCACGGCGTCCCAGAGCCCGTCGTCGAGCTGACCGAGGTTCTCGGCGCGGACCACGCCGGCGGCGTGCACGAGCCCGCCCATCGGTCCGACGACGCGCCGCGCGTCGTCGATGGCGGCCGCGAAGGACGAGGCGTCGGTGACGTCGACCGCGGCGCCGTGGGCCTCGACACCGAGCTCCCCGGCGATGGCGGCGGCCTCGGCGACGGCCGTGTCACCGTCGAGGTCCCAGAGCACGACCCCCCTGCCCTGGGCGGCGACGGCCCTCGCGCTCGCCCGGCCGATCCCCGACGCCCCCCCGGTCACGACCACTGCCCCTGCTGCGTGCATCCGTCTCCCCCTCGCGTGCGACCCGTCGTCGGCCGTCGGGCAGTCGAGCGCGCCCGGCGCGGATCTGTCAAGGTTCGACCGGGACGACGGTGGAGGAGCGTGAGGTGCCAGGACCCGACAGCGAGACGAGCGGGCGATTCGACGGCCGGGTGGCGCTCGTGACCGGCGCCGCCCGCGGGATGGGTGAGGCGATCGCCCGCCGGCTCGTCGACGAAGGGGCGTCGGTGGTGCTGACCGACGTCCTGGTCGAGCTGGGCCGGACCCTGGCCGGGGAGCTCGGGCCGCGTGTGCGCTTCGTCGAACACGACGTGAGCGACGAGACCGGTTGGGCGGCGGCGGTCGAGACCGCCGAGCAGACCTTCGGATCGCTCGACGTGGTCGTCAACAACGCCGGGGTCTTCTGGCGGCGCGCCCTCGAGGACGAGTCGGCGGACGGCCTGCGTCGGGCGTTCGAGGTGAACACCCTCGGGCCGTTCCTCGGCATGACGGCGGCCCTGCCGGCCCTGCGACGGGCGGGTGGCGGCGCGGTCGTGAACGTCGTCTCCCTGGCATCGATGCACGGCTACGCGTGGCAGGGGGCCTACGGCGCCTCCAAGTGGGCGCTGCGGGGTCTGACCCGGGTGGCCGCCCAGGAGTTCGGGCCGGAGGGGATCCGCGTGAACGCGGTGATGCCCGGTCCCATCGAGACCGACATGCTCCCGCCCGACGCCACCGGGCTCGGCGACGCCCGCTTCGCCGGCGTCCCGTTGGGTCGCGCCGGGCAGGCCGCGGAGGTGGCGTCGGTGGTCTGCTACCTCGCCTCGCCCGAGGCCAGCTACGTCTCCGGGGCCGAGGTCGTGGTGGACGGCGGTTCGTCGGCGGCCCCGCCGGCCACGCCCCGACCGGCGGCGGGCTGAGCGGTGGCCGGCCCCGACGGTCGCCTCGGCGACGTCCGCGCCATCGAGGAGGTGGTGCTGCGCTACTGCCGGGGCATCGACCGCCTCGACCTCGACCTCGTCCGGTCGTGCTACCACCCCGACGCCACGGACACCCACGGCACCTTCTCGGGCACCGTCGACGAGTTCGTGGCCTGGGTCGGCGGGCTGCTCCGTCGCTACGACGCCACGTTCCACCTGGTCGCCAACCACCTGGTCGACTTCGCGTCGGCCGATCCGACCGGGGAGGCGGACGTCGCCGTCTCGGAGACCTACGGGGTGGCCCACCACCGCAGCTCGGACCCCGACCCGCGCCGCAACCTGACGGTCGGGTTCCGCTTCGTCGACCGCTTCGAGCGTCGGGACGGGCGGTGGCGCATCGCCGAGCGGGTGGCCACGACGGAGTGGGTGCAGGCGCCGGCGCCGGGATCCCGGTGGCCCGTCCCCGACGACGGCGCCGTGGGTCGCCGGGACGGCGACGACCCCCTCGCCCGGATGCTCGGGGAGCTGGCGGCCCGACCCGAGCCCGGGCCCCGGGCTCCGGGTTGACCCCACCGAGGTTGTTAGGCATACTTAACGACGTCGGGTCCCCGCGAGGGGGCCGTTCGAGGAAGGGCACCGGGTGATCATCTGCCACTGCCGGAACGTGAACGACTCCGCCGTCGCCGCCGCGATCGACGAGGGGATCTGCAACGTCGAGGAGCTCGGTGACGTGTGCGGCATCGGGGCCGAGTGCGGCGGATGTCGCCCGGCTCTGGCAGAGTTGCTCAGCGCCCGCACCGGCACGCCGGTGGAGCCGGCGCTGCGCACCCCTTCCGCCGTCGCCTGATCGGCGGCCCGTCCGCCCGAACAGGAGCACCGTGAACGGCAACCCCGACGTCATCGAGATCCTCAACGAGGTCCTCACCGCTGAGCTGACCGCGGTCAACCAGTACTTCATCGACGCCAAGATGATGCAGAACTGGGGCTACGACGGGCTCGGCGCGAAGTTCCGCCACGAGTCGATCGACGAGATGCACGACGCCGAGGCCCTGATCGAGCGCATCCTCTACCTCGACGGGGTCCCCAACCTCCAACGCCTCGGCTCCGTGCGCGTCGGCGAGGACGTCCCCGAGAAGCTCCAGCTCGCCCTCCAGGTGGAGGTCGAGGCCGTCGAGCGCCTGACCAGGGGCATCGAGCTGTGCTCCGACCGTCACGACCACGGCTCGCGGGAGCTGCTCGAGCACATCCTGAAGGGCGAGGAGGAGCACGCCGACTGGCTGGAGGCGCAGCTCAGCCTGATCGAGCAGCTCGGCACCGAGCTGTACCTGAGCCAGCAGGTCGCGAAGGCCGACTGAGCCTCCCGCGCCGCACCTCACGGCGCCGGACGTTCCCCCTCCCGCCTAAGGTCGCTCCGCCCGACAGGGGGCAGGACCGGACGACGATCGGGGGGACCATGCCAGTCGAAGGACAACGCGACCCGGCGCACGTGACCGAGGTGCTCGAGAGGTGGATGGCCGGGCAGATGCCCCATGTCGGCCCCGTCGAGGTGACCGACCTCGTCGTCCCGCAGGCCAGCGGGTTCTCCAACGAGACCTTCCTCTTCGACGCCTCGTGGACCGGGGCCGACGGACGGCGCGAGACCGCCGCGCTGGTGCTGCGCAGCCAGCCGCTGGTCCACAAGCTCTTCCCCGAGAGCGACCTGTTGGTCCACCAGTACGAGGTCATCCGCCACCTCGGCGAGCACACCGACGTCCCGGTGCCGCGCACCCGCGGGGCCGAGTCCGACCCCGCGGTGCTCGGTGCCCCGTTCTTCGTGATGGACCGCCTCGCCGGCCAGGTGCCGGGCGACTCGCCGCCCTACACCCAGGAGGGCTTCGTCATGGAGATGAGCCCGGCCCGACGCGAGGAGTGGCACCGCAACGCCGTCGCCGCGCTGGTCCAGGTCGGACAGGTCGACTGGCGGGCCGCCGGGCTCGCGTTCCTCGACCAGCCCCACCACGGCCCCACCGGGGCCGTGCAGCGCCGCAACTACTCCGCTTCGTACCTCGCCTGGGCCACGAAGGGCGAGGCCCATCCCGTCGTCCACCCGGCCTGGGACTGGCTGGAGGCCAACTGGCCCGATGACACCGAGCACCTCGGCCTGGCCTGGGGCGACGCCCGACCCGGCAACCTCATGTTCGACGGCACCGAGGTGATCGGGGTCTTCGACTGGGAGATGGTCGCCCTCGGCAACCCCGAGAGCGACCTCGGCTGGTGGCTGTTCCTCCAGCGCTACTCGACCGACGGCGTCGGCGCCCCCCTCCCCCCCGGGATGCTCGACCGGGCGGCGACGATCGCCCTGTGGGAGGACCTCATGGGCCGCCCCGCGTCCCACGTCGACTTCTACGAGAAGCTGGCCGGGTTCCACTTCTGCCTCGTGATGGTGAAGCTCGCCGAGATGTTCGCCATGTCGATGGGCCCGGACGCGCTGGCCATGGCCGTCCACAACCCCGTCACCCAGATCACGTGCGAGCTGATGGACCTGGAGATGCCGGCGCCGACCGCGTGACCCCGACGCGGGTCCGGTGCCGGCGGGCGGGCCTGCTTGACTGCAGGCCATGAAGTTCTCGTTGTCGCTGCCGCTGCTGAAGGACCTCTCCCGACCGGATCCGTTCCGCGAGACCTACGCGCTGGCGGTGCTGGCCGAGGAGTGCGGGTACGACACCGTCACGATCGGCCACCACCACTTCATGCCCGGCAACATGAGCGATCCGCTCACGTTCCTGGCGTCGGTGGCGGCCCGCACGTCCGACATCCGCGTCGGCACCGGCATCTTCCAG
The DNA here is from genome assembly GCA_025455885.1 of Acidimicrobiales bacterium. NCBI lineage: Bacteria > Bacillati > Actinomycetota > Acidimicrobiia > Acidimicrobiales > Acidimicrobiales bacterium. The sequence continues at coordinate 36,628 of JALOLR010000016.1, read as the reverse complement.
CTGCCGGTGCACAACCCGGTGCGGGTCGCCGAGCAGGTCGCCACGATCGACCAGCTCTCCGGCGGTCGCATCTCCCTCGGCGTCGGCCTCGGCTGGTGGCCCCTCGAGTACCAGGTGCACGGCTCGGACTTCACCGAGCGCGGCGCCCGGATGGAGGAGGCCCTGACCATCCTCCGGCTCGTCTGGACCGGTGAGGAGACGTCGTTCGAAGGCCGCTTCTGGTCGTTCCCGGACCTCACCGTGCACCCCCGCCCCGTCCAGGACCCGCACCCCCCGTTGTGGGTGGCCGGCGTCGCCGATCCCGCCGTCGACCGGGCCGCCCGTCTCGGCGATGCCTGGCTGTGCGGACCGGTGCAGTCGCTCGCCAAGGCCCTGTCGTGCCTGGGCGTCTACCGGTCGTCCTGCGAGGCCGCCGGCACCACCCCCGACTGGGTGCTGCGCCGCTACGCCTGGGTGGGTGCCGACCGGGCACAGGTGATGGACGAGGTCCTCCCCGAGTACGTCGGCGGGCTGATGGAGCACTGGCGGGAGTCGGTCGAGGACGACGCCGAGAAGGAGCTCTTCGCCCGCATCGACGCCGGCGAGAGCGTGCCTCCGACCGAGATCGCCGCCGACCGGTTGCTGTTCGGCGCCCCCGACGACGTGATCGCCCAGGTGCAGCGCTACCGCGAGCTGACCGGCTGCGAACACGTCCACGCCGCGTTCGGGGCGGGCCTGCCCGGCGCCGCGGAGAAGGCGTCCCTCGGCACCTACGACGAGATCGCCGCCATGATCCGGCTCTTCGGCGACGAGGTCATCCCCGCCTTCGACTGACCGTCCCGGCGATCGAGGGGCCGGCGGACCCCCGCAACGCGGTCCTCGGCATGGGATGGTGGGGCATGTCGAACCACATGGACCGCGCGGCCCGCACCAGCCTGTCGGACGGGGATCAGCGCGCCCGCTTCGCCAACCTGAGGATCTGGAACCTCGGCGTGGGCCTCGCCCACCTGGTGCAGGGCGTCGTCATCCTGGTCATCAGCGCAGGGTTCGCCATCCCGATCGTCGCCACGGTCCAGAGCGGGCCACCGGGCGCGCCCGGCTCTCTCGACCGGTCGACCACCTTCTTCGAGATCAGCTTCCCGATCGCCGTCGCCGTCTTCCTGTTCCTGGCCGCCGCCGATCACCTGTTGATGGCCGCGCCGTCGATCCGCGGGTGGTACGAGGCCAACCTGCGCCGGGGGATCAACGTGGCCCGGTGGGCCGAGTACTCGGTCTCGGCGTCGATCATGATCGTGCTGATCGGGCTCCTCGTCGGCGTGAACAACCTCTACGCCATCATCGCCATCGCCGGCGTGAACGCCTCGATGATCCTGTTCGGGTTGGTGATGGAGAAGGTGAACACCGACCGCTCGGACGTGGACTGGTGGCCGTTCGTGTTCGGCTGCATCGCCGGGATCATCCCCTGGATCATCGTCACGACGGCGCTGGTGGTGGCCACCGTCGAGGCCGAGCCCGGCACGGACGGCGTGCCCCCGTTCGTGTTCGTCATCTACGTCACGCTGTTCCTGCTCTTCAACTGCTTCGCGCTCAACCAGTGGCTGCAGTACCGGGGGAAGGGGAAGTTCGCCGACTACTTGTACGGCGAGAAGGTGTACCTGGTGTTGAGCCTGGTGGCGAAGACGGCACTGGCGTGGCAGATCTACTTCGGCACGCTCGCCGACTGATCCCGGTGGGTGGAGTGGTCGGATCCACAGGACCCCGGTGACCGCGGATCCCCGCCCCGTCCCGGGTGTGGTCGCCGGAGGAGACCGGCACACTGGAACGGTGCACCCGATCCTCGTCTTCGACGGTGACTGCGGCATCTGCTCGGCCAGCGTGGGCTTCCTCCGTCGGGCGGGCTGCACGGCCCGGATGGTCACCTCGCAGGAGTGGACGGCGTCCCATCCCGAGGACACCGCCCGGGTGGCCGAGGCCGTCGTGGTCGTCACCCCCGACGGTCGGCGCCTCGAAGCCCAGCTGGGGGTGGCCGAGGCGCTGCGGCTCTCGTCACGTCCGTGGCCGGCGATCGGCGCCGTGATCGCCGCGCCCGGCATCCGGGTCGTGGCTGGTTGGGTCTACCGCCTGGTGGCCCGCAACCGCACCCGCCTCTCCTCGATGGTCGGGCTGAACGCCTGCGCGCTCCCCGATCGGGACGTCTGAACCACGGCCGCCGGGCGAGCCCGCCCGGGGTCAGCCGATCGACGCGTCAGGATCGGATCGGCATCGCGACAGCGGTCGGTCGCGCTCACGATGCGCCTGCGGAGCCGCTCGTGAGGACGGCGATCAGCAGGATCACCGCGAAGGCGACCACGGCGACCGCCAGCAGCGCCGCGCTCACGATGCCGAGGATGTACCCCGCCTGGGCCAGTCCGTCCCCGGACTCGGTGCCGCCCGACCGGGCGATCTCCTGACGAGCCGCCCGCCCGAGGAAGATGGCGACGATCCCGAGTGGCTGGCACGTGGTCAGTCCCACGATCCCGAGGACCAGGGCGACGATCGCGTTCGTGTTGGTGCGCGTCACCGGCGCGGCGAACGGCGGGGGCGCGGGCGACGATCCGGGAGGTGGGGGGTGCGGG
>JALOLR010000016.1:0-34024 GCA_025455885.1 Acidimicrobiales bacterium | reverse complement strand
GGGGGGCTCGGCGGCGCCCCCGAGGGCGGGTACCACGGATCGGTCCGGGGCGGGTACGGCGGCGGTCCGGATGGCGGGCCGGCCGCCGGCCAGGGGGGCGGTCCGCCGACGGGGTCACGGTGCTCGCTCATGGCCTCTCCTGTCTCGCGGCGTCGCCGCCCGGGTGCGGCGAGGCTACCGACTGCCCGCGGCGCCGTTCCGCTGCCCCGGCGGCGCTACGGTGCGGGCGTGACCGCTCCCGCCCTGCTCTGCGCCGACGGCTCCGCGACCTCCACCGCCGCCCTGGCCGCAGGGCTCGAGCTGCTCGGTCGCGACACCGCCCTCGCCCTCGTGACCGTGGTCGAGGACCCCGATCCGATGCTCGTCAGCGGGACGGGCTTCGCCGGAGGGGTCATGACGCCCGACGCGCTCGACGAGATGACCGCCGCGGCGATGACCGGCGGGCGGGAGGTGCTGGACATGACCGCGCAGACGCTGGGCCTCGACGACGTCGACACCTACGTGCTGCGCGGCGACGCCGCCACCGCAATCTGCCAGCTCGCCGAGGAGGTGGGCGCCCGGGCCATCGTGATCGGGTCGCGAGGGCACAGCGGCTTTCGCCGGGCCGTCCTCGGGTCGGTCTCCGACCACGTCGTGCGCAACGCCCCCTGCCCGGTCGTCGTGACCGGGCAGCACGCCAGCGCGTAGCGCCCTCGCGTCGCCCGGCCGGTCAGCCCTGGCCGGGCATCCCGTAGGCGTGCGTGGGGTGCAGGCGCAGGACCAGGCGCCGGTCACGGACCATCGCGGTGCGGTACTCGTCCCAGTCGGGGTGCTCACCCTGTACGACCCGGTAGTAGTCGACGAGCTCCTCCACCGTCGCATCGTCGGGTTCGGCGGCCACCGGGCTGAGCTCCGCGTCGGCCTCGAGCACGACGTAGGACCAGAAGTCGTCGGCGCTGACGTGCAGCGAGGCCCGCGGGTCGCGGCGCAGGTTGGCGGTCTTGGCCCGCCCGTCGGTGGCGCTGATCCGCACCACACCGTCCGCACCGAGCACGTAGCTGATGTTCGAGCTCTGGGGACGGCCGTCGCGCTTGAGCGTGACGAGCACCCCGTTGCGGCGGGGGCGGACGAAGTCGAGGCCGGTGACGAGATCCATACGCCTCTCAACCGGGACCGACCCCCGGGGATTCCGCCCTCGCAGGCCGGGCGGGGGCCTAGCCTCCGGACGTGGACGAACGACCTGCGCTCGGCCCGCTCTACCGGGCGGTCCGGCTCCGCGTGACCGAGCTGCTCGAGACGGGCCCTCCCGGGGACGGCTCCCTCCCGGTGCCGGCCACCCCCGCGTGGACGGTCCACGATGTGCTGGCCCACCTCGTCGGGATCACCGTGGGCGCGGCGGGACCCGTGCCCCCGCAGGGTCCCGACGACGACTGGACGGCCCGCCAGGTCGAGTGGGGTCGCGGCATGACCGTGCCCGCGCTGCTCGCCACCTGGACCGAGCGGGCCGAGGCCTTCGAGTCCGGGGTGGACCGCCCTCAGATCGTGATCGACGCCGTGACCCACGAACACGACCTGCGAGGGGCGCTCGGCCGGCCCGGGTCCCGAGACGACGACGCCACCCGCTGGGCGAGCGCCCTGCTGGTCAAGGGCATCAGCGTCCCGACGTCGCTGGTCGTGCGCACGGAGTCGGGCGACACGCCGGCCCGCACGAGCGGCGGCGACTCCGACGCCGAGCCCGTCGTCGTGACCACGACCGACTTCGAGCTCCTCCGCTGGCGGATGGGCCGGCGGAGCCGGCGCCAGATGGCGGCCATGGACTGGTCGGCTGATCCGGAGCCGTTCCTCGACCACCTCGCGGTGTTCGGCCCGAGCCCCCTCGACATCGTCGAGTAGGGCCGCCGCCGCCTCAGGAGAAGTCGAGGTCGTCGCGGAGCGAGCGCTTGAGCTCGGCGAACCCCTTCGTGGCCGCCAGGGTGCGCACGGCATCCCACAGCTGCACCGCTTCGGCGCCACGGGGGATCCTCGAGATGACGGGGCCGAACAGCGAGTTCTCCCGCTCGGTGCCCGGCTCGAAGGTGAGGATCGGGGTGCCGACGTCGGGCCCGGTCCGCGCCAACGCGGTCTCGCTCTCCTCGCGCAGCTCGGCGTCCCAGGTCGCGTCGTCGGCCGCCGCGGCGAGTGCCGCAGGGAGCCCGGCTGCGGCGAGCGCATCGGCCACGAAGCCCTCCGGCACCGGGTCGCCCCGCCAGATCGCCGAGCTGACTCCGCCGGGGTGGAGTCGATCGCCGGTCGCCGTGTACAGCGCGGCCACCGCGTCGTTGCCGAGCTCGGCCCGGGCCGCGGCGCACACCCGCAACAGCTCACGTCCCAGCCCGTGCAGCGCCGGGTAGCCCGGCGGGAACTCCGCGCCGTAGTCCTTCCCCTCGTTGATGACGGCCAGCGAGATGAACCGCCAGCGCACTGCGTAGCCGCCCTGGTCGGCGACCTCGTTCACCCACCGACTGGTGATCCACGCGAACGGGCAGATCGGGTCGAAGAAGAACTCGAGGTCGGCGTCGGCGGTCATGGCTGCAGGCTACGGGCGAGCGTCGGCGCCGGCACCCGCCGGCTCGTCGGCCGTCAGCGGTAGGTGGGATCGGTACGGTCGCGCGCCCCGACGGTGAAGTCGTCGGCGAACGCGTACGCCGTGGCGACGTCGAAGGGGACCGTGTAGCTCCAGTCGAACACGCACACCCGCTCGGCGATCCGCCACATGTCCCCTCGGCGCTCGAACCGGTCGAGATAGCGCAGCGCCAGCACCATGTCGGTGGCCCGGCCGTCGTCGTCCGGGCGGCTCACGTGGTGGGCGATGCAGTAGGTGTCGGTGTCGGCGACGTCGCCCTCGATCCGCCGGAAGTGCGGATCGGCGACGAAGTGGTGCGTCGCCGCGAAGTGCGGGAGCACCTCCATGACCCAACGGGCGAACTCGGTCCCGGTCCCCCGGAAGGCGTTGTGGTCGTCGGTGCCGTCGGGGTGGTAGCACGACGCCATCAGCTCCTCGTCGAGCCGATCCGTGCCCCGCGCCAGGCGCTTCACGACGTCGCGGATCTCCTCGCGGACGAGCAGCTCGGCGAGCCCGAGAGCGGTCATCGGAGCGGTTCGAGCTGGGTCGGCTCGATGCCGAGGTAGCGCTCCAGGTTGCGGTGCAGGTTGATGACGCGCACCTCCTCGCTCCCGACGAGCAGGTGGTCGAGGCCGGGCTGGTGCAGACCGCGCTGGGCGTGCTTCAGGAGCTCGACGTCCTGGTTGGGTACCAGGCCGAGCGGGGTGTCCTCCGGCAGGTCCATGTCGGCGACCCGGGTGCGGGGCGACCGGGGAGGACGCCGGTAGAAGAGGAACATCGTCAGGAAGGCCTCGTCGGGCGACGGGCCGGGTCGGGCGATCAGCAGGTTCATCATGTCGCCCCACACCAGCACCGTGGTGTTGGGGAACATGTTGTACTGCGAGAGGGTGAGGAGCTGGTCGGTGCTGAAGTCGCTCAGGTCGACGCCTCGTTCGGCCTGCACCCGACGGATGCCGTCGGCCATCACGTCGCGGAGTGTGCGCCCGTCGGGCACCTCCGGCACCGGGTCACCCAGCTCGGCGCCGATCCGCCCTCCCTGGGTGATGATCATGTTGTCCCAGATCTCCTGGTCGGACGCGTCGCGCACCCGGGGGCTGGGCAGCCCGTACTGCTGATAGGACACGCCGCAGTGGGTCCACAACCGCTGCGGGGAGTGGACGTCGTCGATCGTGTAGAGCATCTCGGGGTGGATGCCCTGCACGTGGTAGGTGTCCGAGAAGCCCTCGGCCACGACCTTCCAGTTGCTGCGCACCGGCACCCGTAGGGCCGCGTCGCAGTGGAACTCGTCGAGGCGGGCCCAGTCGGCGTCGTGCCACATGCCGTCCATGTACTCCGCCAGCGGCATCGCCTCCGGGTCGGGGTTCACGAACACCAGCGGGCCCCAGGTGTCCACGCGGGCCTCGAACAGCGGGTGGTCCTCGAGGCGGAACCCGGGTCCGAACCCCTTGCGGGAGGGGACCTCCCGCAGGGTGCCCTCGAGGTCCCACGCCCAACGGTGGTAGGGGCAGCGCAGCTCGTCGAGACCCGAGCCCGAACCGGTGCAGAGCACCATGCCCCGATGGCGACAGACGTTCTGGAAGGCCCGGAGGGTGCCGTCGTCGCCCCTGACGACCAGCACGGACAACGTGCCCGTGACGTACTCGTAGAAGTCCCCCGGCTCGGGCAGGTGGTCGACCGTGCACGCCACCTGCCAGGCGAACGGCCACATGCGCTCGGCCTCGAGCGCCGCGAACTCGGCGGTGACGTACCGGTCCCGGGGGATGCGGACCGGTTCGATCGACGGCGTGATGGCCGTGTCGACCATGTCGCCGTCGCTCAGACCGTTCACGGGGTGGCCGATGGCCATGCGGAGCTCCTGGGGGACGGGCGCGGGCGCGCAGGGGCGGGGACGGTCGCCGGGAGGCCTCGTCGCGCTCCCCCGGACGGGTCTCACCATGCCACAGCCCCGACGTGGAGGGGCCGAGGAGGGCCGCTGCTAGGTTCGACAGCCCCGCCCGGACCGGAGGTCGACCGCATGCCCGACAGCCCTCTCACCGTCGACGAGATCGACCTGTCGAGCCGCGACTTCTGGGCCCTGCCGTGGGCGCAGCGCGACGCGGCGTTCGCCACGCTGCGCCGTGAACGGCCCATCGCCTTCTTCGAGGAGCCGGTGATCGAGGCCATCCCGCCCGGTCCCGGCTACTGGGCGATCACCCGCCACGCCGACGTGCTCGAGATCAGCCGCAACCCGGAGGTGTTCTCCTCGGCGGCCGGGGCGGTGTCGATCCTCGACCTCCCGCAGGAGATGAACGAGTTCTTCGGCTCGTTCATCTCGATGGACGACCCGCGCCACGCCCACCTGCGCAAGATCGTGGCCGGCACCTTCACGCCCCGGATGCTCAACAAGATCCTCGACGACGTCGAACGCGTCGCCGTCTCGGTCGTCGCCGACGCCGCCGGGAAGGGGGAGTTCGACCTCGTCACCGAGATCGCGAGCCCGTTCCCGCTGCTCGTCATCTGCGACATGATGGGCATCCCCGTCGCGGAGCGCGAGATGGTGCTCGAGCAGTCGAACATCATCCTCTCGGGCGGTGACTCGGAGTTCATCCCCGAAGGCACCGACCCGGTCGCCGCGTTCCTGGGCGCCGGCGCGCAGCTCCAGGCCCTGCTCGAGGAACTGGCCGCCGCCCGCCGCGAGCAGCCCACCGACGACCTCCTGTCGGCCCTGGTGAACACCGACGTCGATGGCGAGCGCCTGAGCCAACAGGAGCTGGTGTCGTTCTTCATCCTGCTGGCCGTGGCCGGCAACGAGACCACCCGCACCGCCACCAGCCACGGGGTGGCCCACCTGGGCGCGAACCCCGACCAGCGCGCCGCGTGGATGGCCGACGTCGAGGGGGTCACGCCCACCGCGGTCGAGGAGATCGTCCGCTACGCCTCGCCGGTCATCTGGATGCGCCGCACCCTCACCCGCGACCACGTGCTGTCCGGCCACCAGTTCCACGAGGGCGACAAGGTGCTCCTGTACTACGGCTCCGCCAACCGTGACGAGGCCGTCTTCACCGACCCGGACCGCTTCGACGTGCGCCGCGACCCGAACCCCCACGTCGGGTTCGGTGGTCCCGGGCCGCACTTCTGCCTCGGTGCCCACCTGGCCCGCCGGGAGCTGTCGCTCGTGTTCCGGGAGATGTTCCGCCAGCTCCCCGAGCTCGAGCTCGCCGGTCCGCCCGTGCAGCTGAACTCGAACTTCGTGAACGGCATCAAGCACCTCCCGGTCCGGGTCTGAGCGAGGGGGCCGGAACGACCGCCTCGGGTCAGAGCGGGGGCGGGCCGAGCAGCGTGGCCACGACACGACCCTGCCGGAACACGGTGATGTCGCCGTCGGCGGAGACCTTCAGCACCACGAGCGCGAGGTTCGAGAGGGTCTTGGCGGCCGCGGTGCGGGCCCCTTCGTGCTCGCTGTCGGCGCTCTCGACGATGGCCCCGTAGGCCAGCAGACGGCCGTCGCGGTCGACGACGGTGGCGCCGTCGAGGAGAGCGAGCCGGGCGAGGGTCACGTCGTCGAGCTCGGCGGCGTCGATGAGGTGGTGCAGCTTCGTCTCCGGACGCATGCCCGTCGGGTCGAGCCGGTCACGCAGGTCGTAGCGGTCCTTGTCGGGCACCGTGGCGTCGAGGGCCGACGCATCCTCGGCGATGGCCAGGATCGCCCCGCCCCTCTCCCCGGAGACGATGAACGCGGTGTCGACGACCAGTCCGGCCGCGTCGCCGCCACCGATCATGCCCTCGATCAGGGTGGCCAGCTGGAGGGGGAAGGCCGACCAGTGCTCGCCCCGGCGCACCAGGAAGGGGCGACCGGACACGAAGGTCCAGATGCTGCGGTCGGCCCGGAGGAAGAAGCCGAGGCCGCCGAGTCGTCGGCTGGCCGCCGCCACGAGCGAACCGCTCTCGACGAGGGCCACGCTGCGCCGGGGAGCGTCGATGCGCCGGCCCGCCGGGCTGAGCGCCGGTGGCGCGTCGTCGACCCGGGCCAGCCGGTCGATCCGGTGCCACTGCAGCTCGGTGCGGGCGTGGCCCGCGCTGTCGACCACGAGCAGCGAACGCTGGCCGTCGAAGAGCAGCGGCGCCCGCTTGGCCGGTCGGACGTCGGCGGGGTAGTGGAAGACGAGGCGGGGGTCGTCCGAGAGCACGTCGGCGACGAGCACGCCGTGGGTCAGGTCGTGGCTCTCGACACGGGTGCCGCTGAGCTCGATGAGGTAGTCGATGATGTCGCCGATGAAGCGGGCGCCGCGGGCCGGGTCGGCCGCCTCGGGCAGGTAATCGGCCAGGACCTCGGCGGCGATCACGTCGCGCAGGGCCCGGCGCACCGACGGATCGAGGGCGCCGTCGGCGCCCACGTCGGTGCCGCGGAACCGCTCGGCGGCCCGAAGGCCCGCGGCGGGGAGTCCGGCCAGCATGTCCATGAGCGGCCCGGAGTCGGCGACCAGGACCTCGGCGATGCGGTCGTCGAGGCAGACGGTGCACGTGGTCTCCCAGCCGTCGGGGCCGGGGGCGGTGGCGCTCACGGCGCCGGGCCCGTCGAGGCGGGGGTGCCGGGCCTCGCCGGGATGCTGGTGGGTGAGGCCGGCGGTGGCGCCGAACATCACCCCGGCGAGGATCGACGCCACCGCCTCGCCCACCGGATCGGGGGGTTCGAGCTGGTCGGCGACGGCGGGGGGAGCGGTGGTCACCGCCCCAGTGTGCCCAGGCGGGGTCGCCGTCGGACCGACGCCGTGCTCAGGAGAGGACCCCGCTGTCCGGGGTGACCTCGATCAGCTCGAGGCACTCCCCGTCCGGACCGGGCCAGAACAGCACCCGCAGCAGGGGCAGCTCGTCGCCCACCGACAGCTCACCGGTCGGTGCGAACGGCTCGCTCCCGGCGGCGCGCACCACGACCTCGTCCCGGGCGCAGTCGTCGGTCGCCCAGGCCATCCGGAAGAGCCCGAGCTCGTTGGCCCTGCGCACCGAGCGGTCGGCGGGGCCCGGCGCGACCGGGGCGTGCCACTGCAGCAGCGACACCCCGAACTCCGAGCCGCTGTCGGCGAAGTCGGCCCGGCTGACGACGACGTCGCCGTCGGCGCCGTGGAGCGCCCCGTCGGCGGCCACCTCGTCCCACCGGCCCATGAGGGTGAGCCCGAGCACGTCGCGGTAGTACGCGACCGACGTCTCGAGGTCGACGACGTTGACGACGACCCGGGCGATCCGCACGTCGTCGCCGTGCTCGACCTGGACCGGCACGCCGTCGGGATCGGCCACCATCGCGGTCGGCACCTTCTCGCCCGACGGGGCGATCACCTCCACCGGCCCGTCGAGGAGCCGCCCGCCCACCGCCTCGATCCCGTCGAGCACGACGTCGAGGTCCGGGACGGTGAGCACGAGGTGGTGCAGCCCCGGGGCCCACGGGGTGGACGGGGGGGACCCGGTCGGGGGCGGGGTCGTCCACACCAACAGGTCGAGGGACAGCCCGTCGAAGCCGGGGTCGCCCTGGAGCATCCAGGCGTCCCAGGCCACCTCGGCGAGGCCGAAGGCGTGCCCGGGTTGGGTGCGGCTCGGGACGGTGCGGGTGGTGGGTTCGAGGCCGAGCGCCTCGTAGAAGCGCACCGACCGGTCGAGGTCGGTGCAGTTGGAGTTGACGTGGTAGATCCGTGATCCCCCGATCGGCATGGCCGCACGGTAGGCCAGTCGGCGTCTCGTCGTCCTCGCCCCGACCCGAGGTTCGCAGTAGCGTTGCCGACGAACCGATACGGGAGGCGACGTCGCCATGCTGAGAACCGTCCTGAAGGCTGGTGCCGCAGCGCTGCTGCTCACCGCGACCGCCACCGTCCTGCCGGCGTCCCCGGTCTCGTCGCAGACCGCCCCGCCCACCACGGGCTACACGGTGGTGTCCGACGAGGTGGACGGCTGCCGCCTGTCCACCATCGACCTCGCCACCGGTGTGGTCACCCCCCTTCCGGCCGCCGCCGGCGACGACGCCTGCGTCAACGACCTCGCCGTGGCCCCGGACGGCACCGTGTGGGGCATCGCCGAGCTGGACGACGACCCCGGCATCGATCTCCCCGTGCTCGAGGTCGACTCGTTCGCCCCGCAGGCCGCCTCCGATCTCCGGCTGCGGGCCTTCAGCCCCACCACCGGCGCGATGGTCGACGAGGTCGTCATCGACATCGCCGACCTCGGTGAGGGTGCGTTCCTGCCCGACGGCGGCCTGGCCATCACCCCCGACGGCACCGTGTGGGCGCTGTTCGCGTCCGACTCGTGCGACGAGGCCAGCCAGAACTGCCTCTGGACCATCGACCCGACCACCGGTGTCGCCACCCTGGTCGGCCCCACCGACACCTTCGAGCAGACCATGTTCGGCCTGGCGGCGTGCGACGCCGGCGTCGTCACCGTGGTGTTGCCGAGAGAGCGCGAGGCGATCGCCGAGAGCACGCCGACGGTGTTCGAGCCCGAGGTCGGCTTCATCGACCCCACCTCCGGTGAGCTGACCGACGGGCCCGCCCTCAGCGACTTCCCGGTCGGGTACGACTGCGCCGGCACCTTCGGCTTCGCCATCATCGGCGAGCCGAACTTCCCCGTCGGCTCGAGCACGCAGGCCCTCGGCAGCGCGCTGGCCACCTTCGACCCGGCCACCGGCACGACGACGGTCATCGCCGACATCGACCCCGCCGACGCCGACATCACGCTGCTGGCCATCCCGCCGACCGCACCCACCCCGCCGCCCACCCCGGAGACTCCCCCGACGACGACGGCGCCCGCCGCCCAGGCCGTCTCGGTGACACCCGCCTTCACCGGCTGACACCGCGCCCCTCCGGGGAACCGATCCGTTCCGACGTCGAGGGCCGGCTCCCACCGGGGGTCGGCCCTCGGTCGTCGGCGACCCCGACCGAGGGTCAGTCCAACGAGGGCGAGGTCGGCAGGCGCAGGGCCTGCATGTCGTCGTGCCGACCCCGGATCTGGTCGTGGTAGCTGGGCTTGGTGGGGATCCAGAAACGGTCGTGGAGCACGGCGTCGAGCACGAGGTCGGCGACCTCCTCGGGCGCCATCCCGGACGCGGTGGCGTCGCGGATGGCGGCGGTCACGAACTCGGCGTCGGGGGTCGGGTCGGGATGGAGCCGGTCGACGTGGCGTTCGGGTCGGTTGCGCTCGGAGAAGCCGATGCCGGTGGCCACGAGGCTCGGTACGAGGCACGACACCCCGATGGGGGCACCGGCCGCGGCGAGGTCGTGGGCCAGGCACTCGGTGAGGCCGACAGCGGCGAACTTCGACGTGTAGTAGGGCCCGGAGTAGGCGTTGGTGACCAGGCCGCCCATCGACGCGGTGGTCACGAAGTGCCCCCGCTCACCGCCCTCGATCATGCGGGGGACGAACGAGCGGATGGCGTGCACGACCCCGAAGAGGTTCACACCCATCGTCCACTCGAAGTCGGCCACCGGCCGCTCCCACACCACACCGCCGCTGAACACCCCGGCGTTGGCGCACACCAGGTGCACCGCCCCGAACTCGTCGTAGGCCGCACCGGCGAGGTGCTCGACGTCTTCCGCCGACGACACGTCGGTCCGCACGCCGATGGCGGTCCCGCCGGTGCCGAGGACGGCGTCGACCGTCTCGTCGAGCGTCGGCTGCTCGATGTCGGCGACCACCACACGCATCCCCGCGGCACCGAATCGCTCGGCCATCGCCCGCCCCATGCCGCTGCCGGCACCGGTGACGACGGCGACCTTCCCCTCGAGATCGTCCATCTCCGAACGCTACCGGCCGGCCTCCACGAGGCTCGACGGCGACCGGCTCAGTACGCCTCGGGATCCGCCTGCACCTCCGCCGGGACCGGGTGGCGGTAGAGCTCGGCGGCGTTGCGCCAGGTGATGGCGGCGATGTCGTCGGCGGGCAGGTCGCCGATCTCACGGTGGACGATCTCCTGGGTGTTCGGCCAGGTGGAGTCGCAGTGGGGGTAGTCGCTCTCGAGGAGGATGTTGCCGACCCCGATGCGCTCGCGCTGGACGAACGCCGAGGGGTCCTCCACCGCGCAGAACCAGAAGTTGCGGGCCAGCACCTCGGCCGGTGTGAGATCGGTGCCCACCCAGGTGCCGTACATGTCGTGGTAGCCGAGCATGTGGTCGAGGCGGTCCATGAGCCCCGCCACCCACCCGATGCCCCCCTCGCTCATGCACAGCTTCAGGTCGGGGAACCGCACCGGCAGCATCGAGTACAGCCAGTCGATGGCCGCGAACATGGCGTAGCCGAAGAACAGCACGCCCACCGTGTCGGGAGGGGCGTCGGGGGCGGTCGCCGGTGAGGTGCCCGACGAACCGATGTGGAGGTTCACCACGGTGCCGGTCTCGGCGCAGGCGGCCATCAGCGGGTCCCAGTGACCGGAGTGCAGCGTGGGCAGGCCGAGCATGTGCGGCGCCTCGCTGAAGGTGATCGCCTTGAAGCCGCGCTCGGCGTTGCGGCGCACCTCGGCGGCGGCGACCTCCGGGTCGAGCAGCCACGGGATCTGACAGGGGATGATGCGGTCGGGGTGGGCGCCCGCCCAGGCCTCGAGGTGCCAGTCGTTCCAGGCCCGCACGGTGGCCAGCGCCAGGTCGGCGTCGGTGGTGGTGAGCTGGAGGCGCTGCCCCGCGAAGCCGGGCAGGAAGGAGGGGAAGTTGACGCTGGCGTAGACGCCGTTGAGGTCCATGTCGGCCACCCGGGCGTCGATGTCCCAGGCGCCGCGTCGCATCTCGTCGAAGCGGGCGGGCTCGAACGAGTACTCGTCGACGGGACGGCCGACCACGGCGTTGAACCCGACGTTGGGGAACTCCTGGCCGTCGTACGCCCACACCTCGGACCCGTCCTCCTTCTCCACGACACGGGGGGCCCGGTCGGCGAGGGCCCCGGGAACCCGACCGGCGAAGGTGTCGGGGGGTTCGACGATGTGGTCGTCGGCGGAGATGATCGTGTACCGACGCGCCCGACGCTCGGGCTCGGGCAGGAAGGTGACCCGTCCGGTCTTCGACTTCCCGCCGGTCGTGAAGTCGCCGTTGGCGGCCAGATCGTCGATGCTGATGCTCACGTGAGGACCTCCGGTTGGTCGCGCAGGAGCCGGCGGACGGCGCCGGCCCAGAAGACCTCGGTGCCCCGTTCGAGCAGCGACGCCTTCATGGCGGGGCGGGTGACGGCGGGGACGGTGGTGGCGGCGCGGCCCGACGTCACCACGTCGAGCATCAGCCGGCACTGCCGGTCCAGGGTGGCCGCCTTGTAGGTCGCCTCCTCGATGCCGGGGGCGGTGACGACGACGCCGTGGTTGGCGAGGATGACCACCGAGGCGTCCCCGATCCGCTCGGCGAGGTCGGCGCCGAGCTCGGGGGAGTCGATCTCGCCGGAGTACTCGTCGACGAGGGCGATGTCGCCGTCGTACATCGACGACTGCTGGTGCAGGAACTCCGGCACGAGGCCGAGGGCGGCCAGCACGACGGCGTGGTACGGGTGGTTGTGCACCACGACCCGGGCGTCGGGCCGGCGGCGGTGGAGCTCGGTGTGGATGTGGAACGCCGGCGTGACGTCCCATCGACCCTCCACCACGGTGCCCTCGCCGTCGACCCGGCAGATGTCCGAGGCGCGGATCTCGTCCCACCACAGCCCCCACGGGTTCACCCACATCGACTCGTGCCCCTCGGGGGCCCAGGTGATGTGGCCGGCGATGTTCTCGACGAAGTCGTGGGCGGCGAGGATCCGGAAGGCACAGGCGAGGGCTTGGCGCTCGTCGAGGTCGACGCCGATGCCGGGGGTGATCGAGGGCGACCACACCGCCGCCCCCCCCTCGGACAGGGTGAGGCCGGCCGGCGCCTCGCCCTCGACGATGCCCGGGTGCGCTGCGGTGTCGCCCCGTGGCGGGCCGGCGCTGATCGTCATGCGGTCCTCCCCCCGGATGATCGAGGCTCCCACCCTAGGAGGTGGGCGCTACGGTCGCCGCCGATGACGCACGAAGAGCGGGGGCCGGTAGCCCGGACGAGCCGCGGCGCGGTGCGGGGCCGCGTCGGCGGCGGCGCGGCGGCGTTCCTGGGCATCCCGTACGCCGAGCCCCCTGTCGGGCCCCGACGATGGGACCGGCCCGAACGACGTCGGCCGTGGACCGGGGTGCGCGACGCGACGGCCTTCGGACCGGCGTGCTGGCAGCCGGGCGGAGGGCCGCTCGACGGCCTGGTGCCCGGGATGGGTGCTCCCGATCAGGGCGACGACTGCCTGTCGGTGAACGTGTGGACGCCGGCGTCCGACGACGGGCGGCGCCCGGTGATGGTGTGGGTGCACGGTGGGGCGTTCAGCCTGGGCGCCGGGTCGCTGCCGGTCTACGACGGGGCGCTGCTCGCCGCGGAGCGCGACGTGGTCGTCGTCACGTTCAACTACCGCCTCGGGGCTCTCGGCTTCTTGAGCCTCGAGGGCGCCGTCGCCGAGGTCGGCCTCCTCGACCAGGTGGCTGTGCTGGAGTGGGTGCGCGACGAGATCGCCGTGTTCGGTGGCGACCCCGGTTGCGTCACGGTCTTCGGCGAGAGCGCCGGGGCGGGGAGCGTCCTGTCGCTGCTGGCCATGCCTGCGGCGAAGGGCCTCGTCCACCGCGCCGTCGTGCAGAGCGGTGCCACCGACCTGCTGCTCGACCGGGATCGCGCCCGGCTCGTGGCCGGGGCGTTCGCGCAGGCCGCCGGCGTGGACGTCGACGACCTCGACGCGCTGCGCGCCTTGCCCGGACCCGAGGTCGTGGCCGCCCAGGCCCGCGCCGCCGCCGCGCTGTTCGCGACGGTGGGCACGATGCCGTTCCATCCCTGCGTGGACGGCGAGGTCCTCCCCCACTCCTGGCTCGACGCGGCACGGCTCGGCACGAACCCGGTGCCCCTCGTCATCGGTACGACCCGGGACGAGATGGCGCTGTTCGCCGGGCTCGACCCGTCGTCGGGCTCGCTCGACGACGACCGCCTCGCCCGACGGCTCGGGCGCCTCGGCGTGGCCGACCCCGCGGCCACCGTGGCCCTCTACCGGGCAGCCGGTGTCGACACCGCGCCGGCGATCTGGTCGCGGGTGCAGACCGACACCCAGATGTGGCTGCCCGCCCTTCGCATCGCCGAGGCCCACGCACGGCACGCCCCGGTGTGGATGTACCGCTTCGACCGACCCGCCGCCGACCCCGCCCTTGGCGCCTGCCACGGTGTCGACATCCCGTTCCCGTTCGGTTCGACCGACACTTCCGGGTGGGGCGAGTTCCTCGGTGACCCCACCGGTGCCGCTCGGCTGTCGACGACGATCCGGGGCCTGTGGTCGTCGCTCGCCCGTGACGGCCGTCCGACCAGCACCGGGATCGACTGGCCCCGCTACTACGACGCCCGGGCGACCCTGGTCCTCGACGACCGGATCGAGGTCGTGACCGACCCGGACGGGGACCTGCGCCGCCACTGGGACGACGTCGGTCAGACCTTGTAGCCGCCGTCGACGCTGATCACCTGGCCGGTCACGCCCCGTCCGTCGGGCCCGGCGAGGAGGGTGGCCATCCCGGTGAGCTCCTCGGCGTCGAGGATGCGGCGCTGCAGGCTCTCCGCCGCCGCCCGCGCCTCCTCCTGGGCGGGCGTCGTGCCCCGGGAAGCGGCGATCCGCTCGAAGTCCACGAGCGAGGTCCGCGTCCATCCCGGGCAGAGGAGGTTCACGTTGATGCCGTGGGGGGCGACGACGCGGGCCAGCTCCTTGGTGAAGCCGACGAGGCCGTGCTTGGCGGTGGTGTAGGGCAACGAGGCCCCGGTCGTCTTCGATGTGCCGGATCCGATGCTGATGATGCGCCCGTAGCCCTGCTCGCGCATGGCCGGGAGCGCGGCGCTGGTGGTCCACCACGCCGACGTGAGGTTCAGGACCAGGGTGGCCTCGAACGCGGCGTCGTCGGCCCGGAAGGGGTCGTTGTCGCCGATCGTGCCCCCCACGTTGTTGACGACGATGTCGACCCGACCGAAGCGGGCGAGGGCCTCGACGACGGGGCGTCGGGCGTCGTGGCGATCGGTGGCGTCGGCGACCACCGCCAGGCCCCGATGACGGTCGAGCCCTGCCGTCGCCAGAGTGGCCTCGAGCTCGGACCCGGTGCGCGACGAGACCACGACCGTCGCCCCCTCCGCTGCGTAGCGAACGGCGATGGCCGCGCCGATGCCCCGACCGGCACCGGTGATGACCGCCACCTTGTCGTCCAGCTGGCCCATCGGTCCCTCCGTCGTCGTCGGCGCGCCCCTGCGCCGGTCACCACCCTGTCACCCGCCCGACCACCTCCCCGACCGAACTCCCCGACCGAACTGTTGAGTCCCCAGCTCGCCTCGGCGAGCTGGGGACTCAACAGTTCGAGCTGCGCGGGGGCACGCCGACGGGTTCCGGGGGCGGCCGCCGCGGATCGGGGCGATCGCCGTGGTTCAGGAGGTGGCGGCCCGGAAGCGGGTCACCACGTCGACGAGGTACTCGGTGGCCGCCTCGCGTCCGGAGGGGAGGGCCAGGCCGAGCCGCACGTCGGTGACCCCGGCCGCGACGAGGGCCGGCACGGTCTCCATCGTGCGGTCGAGGTCGACCGAGCCGTCGTCGCGGCGCACGATCCCCGCGTAGGCCAGGACCTGGAAGCCCTTCGGGTCGCCCCCGGCCGCCTCCACCAGCTCGGCCATCTGGGCCACGCCGGTGAGCGGGTCGGCCATGGCCGGGCCCCACGGGATCCATCCGCTGCCGAAGGCCACCAGTCGGCGGGCGACCGCCTTGTTGGGGGTGCCGCTGATCCAGATCGGCACGCCGCCGGACTGCAGGGGCTTGGGCATCTGGTGGATGGCGTCGAAGGTCAGCTCGGGGGACGAGTACGAGGCACGGGGCTCACGCCACAGGGTCTGGCACACCTCGAGGGTGTGGTCGAGGAGCCGGCCGCGCCCGTCGAAGGACAGGCCGGCGGCCTCGTACTCCTCGCGCTGCCATCCCACCCCGACCCCGAGGTCGAGGCGTCCGCCGGTGAGCACGTCGATCGTCGCCGCGGTCTTCGCCAACACGACCGGGCGCCGCAGGGCGGCCAAGAGGATGCCGGTGCCGAGGCGGATGCGCTCGGTGAGAGCCCCGACCGTGGTGAGCACGGTGAGGGGTTCGAGCCAGTGCCCGTCCGGGCCGGTGGGCTGCTGACCGCCCGCCGAGCCGCCGGTGCGGGGGTTGCCGTAGGCCTCGAGGTCCTCGCCGAAGGCCACGTGGTCGGACACCACGAGCCGGTCGACGCCGGCGGCGTCCATGGCGATGGCCTGGTCGAGCATCGGCGACCACCCCCCGGGGTCGTCGGCTGCGAAGGTGCGGAGCTGCATCGAGATCTGGGGCGTCGGGACGGTCATGGGTGTGCTCCTGGGTCGGTTCGTGAACAGCCTGGCGCACGCGGGCAGGGCGCACACCCGGCGGACCGGATGTGCGCCCTGCGACACGGGACGGGAGGGATGTTGGCTGACACGATCCTCACCGGCCCGCGGCCGGGACGGGCGTCGCTACTGGCCCTGACCGAGGGAGTAGCCGGGCGCGCCGTCGAAGTTGAACAGCCCTTCGCTCTTGATGAAGTCGAAGCCGCCCTCGTGCAGGCGGCCGAGCAGGGCGATGGTCTGGTCGGTGGTGATGGTGGCCCCGTCGGTGGTCGACTGGAACCGGCAACGCCAGTGGTCCGTGCAGAAGGTCTCGGGCACGCCGCCGGGGTACACCTTCTGGCCACGGTTGGAGATCATCACCAGCTTGAGGTCGTCACCGGTGAGCGCCTCGAGCGCCGCACCGAGGTCGTCGGGGGTGCCCTCCTCCCAGTCGAGGAACACGTCGATGCCGACGAGCTCCTTGACCGGCGTCGGGCGCTCGGCCAGCTCGATGCTGATGGGCTCGCCGAAGTCGGGGTACGTGACGGCCTTGAGGGTCTCGGGCCGCTGGCCGATGCGGGCGATCACGGCGTCGGCGAACTCCTTGGTTCCCACCTTCTCGGTGCTCACGCCCTCCACGTAGATGTCGTAGGTGTGCACCCCGTCCTCGATGGTCTTCAGCCAGGCGTTGTGCACCTTCTCGGCCACGTCGCCCTGGCCGATGTGCACCAGCATCTGCACCGCGCCGAGGAAGAGGCCGGAGGGGTTGGCCATGTTCTGGCCGGCCCGGCGCGGGGCCGAGCCGTGGATAGCCTCGAACATCGACACCGACGTGCCGATGTTGGCGCTGCCGGCGAGGCCCACCGAGCCGGCGATCTGCGCGGCCACGTCCGAGAGGATGTCGCCGTAAAGGTTCGGCATGACGATGACGTCGAAGGCCTCGGGGGTGTCGGCCATCTTGGCGGCGCCGATGTCGACGATCCAGTGCTCGTTCTCGATCTCCGGGTACTCGGCGGCGACCTCGTCGAAGACCTTGTGGAACAGGCCGTCGGTGACCTTCATGATGTTGTCCTTCGTGAAGCACGTGACCTTCTTGCGGTTGTACCGCCGTGCGTACTCGAAGGCGTACCGGCAGATCTTCTCGCAACCCGGGCGGCTGAGGATCTTGAGGCACTGCACGACCTCGTCGGTCTGCCGGTGCTCGATGCCGGCGTAGAGGTCCTCTTCGTTCTCCCGGACGATCACGACGTCCATGACCGGGTGCTTGGTCTCGATGAACGGCGAGTAGGACAGGCACGGGCGGACGTTGGCGTACATGCCGAGCGTCTTGCGGACCGTCACGTTCAGACTCTTGAACCCACCGCCCTGGGGGGTGGTGATCGGTGCCTTCAGGAAGACCTTGGTCCGCCGCAGCGAGTCCCACGACGAGGGGTCGATCCCGGCGGTGACCCCCCGCTCGTAGACCTTCTCACCGATCTCGATCTCCTCGATGTCGAGCCGGGCGCCGCCGGCCTCGAGGATGCGCAGGGTGGCCTCCATGATCTCGGGGCCGATGCCGTCGCCTCGGGCCACGGTGATGGGGGTGGGTGCGTCGGATGGCATGACGTGCTCCTCTGGGGGCGCGAGGACACATCCAGCGGTGTCGGCGGCTCGCTCCCCGGAGAAACGCTAGCTCCTGATTGCATGAATGGCTATTCCGATGATTGACCCTGCGGTACACACCTCGCCCGCACGCCCGAAGGGCGCAAGACTGGGCACGAGGAGGGAGGATCGATGAGCGACCTCGAGGCCCGGATCGCCCGTCTGGAGGCGATCGAGGAGATCCGCCAGCTCGCCGCCCGCTACGCGCTCGCCCTCGACCAACGCGACGTGGCCGCGCTCGTCGCCCTCTTCGCCGACGACGTGCGCACCGGCGACGGGCGTGTCGGGCGCGAGGCGCTGGCCGAGTGGTTCGACCCGATCCTGCGTCCCTACGCCACGACGTTCCACCTGATCGGCAACCACGTCATCGACCTCGACCCCGACGACCCCGATCGGGCGACCGGGATCGTGTACTGCCGACCCGAGCACGAGGTGGGCGACCTGTGGGTGGTCATGCCGATGCAGTACTGGGATCGCTACGAGCGCCGCGAGGGCCGTTGGTGCTTCCGTAGCCGCCACCCGAAGGTCTTCTACGCCGCCGACGTCCTCGAGCACCCGCTCGAGGTGCCCGGACGGTTCAACTTCCCCGGCAACCCCATGATCGACCGGGCCGAGCTCCCCGGCCGCTGGGAGACGTGGCAGACCTTCTGGGCGAAGGGGCCGTCCCCGGGCTGAGCGGCCGCCCCGAAGCGGGTGTCCGGAACCCGACGGGCCGCTCAGCGAGCGGCGGGGATCGCCTCGGCCTCGTCGAGGTGGCCGTCGGCGTGGCGGGCGAAGCGGCGGGCGTCGGGGCCGTGCACCGGATCGTCCTGGGGCCAGGGCCAGCCACCGAAACCGGTGCGCTGGTAGTCCTCGACGGCCTGTTGGATCTCGGCCCGGGTGTTCATGACGAACGGGCCGTACTGCGCCACCGGTTCGCCGATGGGACGTCCCTGGAGCATCAGCACCTCGACCGGGCCGTGGGCCGCAGCCACGAGCTCGAGCGGCACCGAGGCGTCGACGAGCGCACCGTGGGCGCCGGCCACCTCCTCGCCGCCGACGCGGAGCGCCGAACCTTCGAAGACGTAGAGCACGCGAGCGGTCTCGCCCGACCGGGCCTCGGGCAGCTCGAGGTGGGCGCCGGCGGCCATCTGGAGGTGCCACACCGCCAGGTCGGCCTCGGGCCTCGCCGCCCACGAGCGCGGGGGCGGCGAGGGGGCGACGGCGCCGTCGAGTGCGCCGGCGATGACGGTGACGGTGGACGTGCGGCCCTCGGCGTCGGTGCGCACGACGCGGGGGATGTCGCGGTCCCAGAGCATCGTGAAGTGCGGGTCGACGAGCTTGTCCTCGGCGGGGAGGTTCACCCAGATCTGGAAGAGCTCGGCGGGGTTGGGCGCGTCGGTGGCGAGCAGCGGGAACATCTCGCTGTGGACGACGCCCCTGCCGGCGGTCATCCACTGGGCGTCGCCCCGCCCGAACCTCGCGGCGGCTCCCATCGAGTCGGCGTGGTCGATGAAGCCCTGGCGGGCGTAGGTGAGGGTCTCGAAGCCCCGGTGCGGGTGCTGGGGGAAGCCCGGGACGGTGCGCCCGTGGTACATCCGCCAGCCGTCACGGGGTTCGAAGTCCTGCCCGAGGTCACGCCCGGCGAGCGACGCGCGGGGCGCGAACTCGCCGTCGCCCTCGGGATACGTGTCGAGGTGGTGCACGCAGAAGAGGAAGGGGTCGACCGTCGGCCACTGGAAGCCGAGGGGGAAGGTCTGCTGCACGGGGGAGGCCATGCCTCCAGGGTAGAAGTCCTTGCGGACACAAGCAACCTCCGTCGAGGGGCGGCGCGCCCCGTCGCCGCCCTGACGAGGTCGCCCGGTACCGTGCTCGCCCATGACGAACTGGAGCCCCGCCGACGTCCCCGACCTGACGGGCAGGGTGGCCCTCGTGACCGGCGCCAACGCCGGGCTCGGGCTCGAGATCGCCCGCGCCCTGGCCGGCCGGGGCGCGCGGGTCCTCATGGCCTGCCGGAACCAGGCCAAGGCCGAGGCCGCCGTCGAGGTGGTTCGCGCCCACGTGGGCGCCGGCACCGGCGGGGCGGAGTTCGTGCCCCTCGACCTGGCCGACCTCGGCTCGGTCCGCTCGTTGGCCGCCGACCTCCGGGGCCGCGAGCCGGCGCTGCACATCCTCGGCAACAACGCCGGTCTGATGGCCCTCGACGAGTCCCGCACCGTCGACGGCTTCGAGATGCAGTTCGGGGTGAACCACCTGGGGCACTTCGTCCTCACCGCCGAGCTGATGCCGTTGCTGCTGGCCACCCCGGGATCCCGGGTGGTCAACCACTCCTCGATGGGCCACCGGGCCGGGACGATGGACTTCGACGACCCCATGTACGAGCGCCGCCCCTACCAGCGCTGGCCGGCCTACTTCCAGAGCAAGCTGGCCAACCTCCTGTTCAGCCTCGAGCTGCAGCGCCGGCTCTCCGCCGCCGGCGCCGGCACCATCGCCGTGACGGCCCACCCGGGGGCCTCGCACACCGACCTCGGCGTCGAGGGATCAGGCGTCCTGAACCGGCTCATCGAACCGTTCGGCGCGCTGTACAGCCAGTCGGCGTCGCGCGGCGCCGAGCCGTTCGTGCGGGCCGCCACCGACCCGACCGTGAGAGGCGGCGAGTACTACGGGCCGAAGTTCTACGTGCGGGGGCCGGCGGTGCGCGAGACGCCGAGCGGACGGGCCCGCGACGCCGACGACGCCCGCCGCCTGTGGGCGCTGTCCGAGGAGCTCACCTCCACGTCCTTCGAGGTGTCCGCCGCCTGAGTCAGCGGCCCCGACGGAGACCTGCCGCAGCCTTCCATCCCCCCGCTGCCGCCGGGATGGCGAGACCCCACGTCGACAGGAACCCCGACCAACCGAGCTCCTTGCGCCACAGCAGCGCCGCCACCGCGTCGGACGTGTCGGCCACCGCCCCCATCGTCACCCAGCGGGCCTCCGAGGTCCCCTCCTCGTCGTCGACGGCCAGCTCCAGGAGGGCACCGGTGCCGAGGACCGCGTCGCGGATCCCGAAGGCCCGGCACATCCAGACGAGGGGGCCGGGGCGTTCGTCGCTCACCCGCTTGAGCACCAGGTTGGGCACGAACAACATGACGAGGCCGAAGCCGAGGCGGCCGGCGGCGATGGCACGGGCGAGGGAGCGGTCATCCATGTCGCCATGGTGCCCCACCGGCGCCGACCGTGCTGCGCCGGACCGGGAGGGCGCGGTCGCTCAGCCCCGACGGACCTGCGCCGCGCCGGTGATCAACGGGAGGTCGAGCGGGCTCACCAGCCCGGGCGGGGCGGCGACCACCGCGGGGATGGCGTTCACGATGCGGTTGGCCGCGGTGGCGTTCCCGCCCCCGGCCGCGCCCGGCTCGCCGTGCTCGACGCCGTGCACGCTCACCGTCAGCTCGGGGTGACCGGACATCACGATGCGGTGCTCGCCCCCGGGAGACGACGACGAGGGCCAGTCCGGCGCGCAGGCGTCGTCGATGCGGGTGATGTGCTCGACGATGACCAGCGGCCGACCCTCGACGATCCCCTGCACCTGGAAGCGGAACGCGCCCTGGGTGCCCTCGTCGAAGCGGCCCATCCCGGGCACGTCGATGGTGCGCTCCAGCGCCCGCCGTTCGACCGTCGTCACGATCTCGTCGAGCTCGAACTCGAGCATCTCGGCCACGATGCGGACCATCGGCGCCCACACCATCTGCAGGGAGAAGTCGAGGAGCATGAGCGGCAGGTCGTCCATCGACCCGCCGAAGCCGATGACCTCGCGCACCACCTCGGGAGCGTCGTAGAGCGCGTAGTTGAACACCTCCTGCATCCGGATCTCGGTGATGCCGGCTCCCACGCCGCTCACCAGGCCGGGGAGGATGTCGAACGCCCACCCGGGATCGATGCCCGACACGAACACCGACGACTGCCCGGCCTCGCACGCCGGCAGCACGACGTCGAGGACCTCCTTCGGCGCGCTGGGCGGGTGGAGCAGCGGGTAGAAGGACGTGGACACGACGTTGCGCCCCGACTGGAGGCACCGCAGCAGGTCCGTGACGGCGTGCTCCGGACGGGTGTCGGCGGTCGCGGTGTAGACGACGCAGTCGACGTCGTCGGCCAGGGCGATGCTCACGTCGTCGGTGGCCACCACCCCGAGGTCGTCGATGAACGCCAGCTCCCCTGCGTCGCGACCCACCTTCGCCGGGTTCGACACCACGCACCCCACCAACTCGAGGTCCCGGTGGGCGGCCACCGCCCGGATCGCCGGCCGACCTGCGTTGCCCGTTCCCCACACCACCACTCGATGAGCCATGGCGGGGGACCCTACCGCCCGGCCCACGACCCGACGCGGTGCGCGCCGCGCGCCGGAGCGCCACGTGCCACAGTTCGCCCCACAGGTCTCACCGGGGGGAACGTCATGGGCACCGCGACCGACGGACGAAAGGCGCTCGACACCTGGGCGGCGGCGGCGGGCGCCGCCCTGGTGACCGTGGAGGAGACCGTGTGGGCGACGGCCGTCGGGCTCGACGACGTCGACACGGTCGACCTCCTGGCCCGGGTCACCGCCGCCGCCCACGGCCTCGCACCACTCGGACGGCCCGAGGCGCTCGGCCCGGGTCCGTGGGTCGGCCGCGACCCGACCCGGTGGCGGGACTTCGTCGATCTCGACGAACGTGCCCGCACGGCGGCCGCCTTCGCGGAGCACTTCGCGGTGGACGTCGCGACGATCGACGACGAGGAGCGGGCCGGCCTCGGAGGGGCGCTGGGGGCGGCCACCGGCGACATCGTGCAGGCGGTATGGGCGCTCGACATGATCCCCCGGGTTCGGGCCGCGCTCGACACCCTCTTCGGGTCCTCCGGCTGGCCCCCACCGGCGGTGGGCTCCCCCGACCCGGGGTTGTGGGCCTCGATCGACGCCTACATCCACGTGGTCCCCGGTCTCGAGCACCTCGATCCGGTCCTGACCGAGCTCGTTCGCCTGCGGGGTGCGAACGCCCACCGATGCCGGCTGTGCCAGTCGCTGCGGAGTCGACCCGCGCTGCTCGCCGGGGCCGACGACGCCACCTTCGCGGCCGTCGAGCGCTACGAGTCGAGCGACCTCCCCCCGGCCACCAAGGCGGCGCTGGGGCTCACCGACGCGATGGTGTGGCTCCCCGGTCGGATCGACCCGGGCGTCACCGAGGCGGTGCGCGCCCACCTCGACGGGCCGTCGACGGTCGAGCTCGTCCTCGACGTGGCCCGCAACGCCACCAACAAGATCGCCGTGGCCTTCGCCGCCGACACGCCTCACGTCACCGATGGGTACGAGATCTACGAGATCACGCCCGACGGCGAGGCCCACTACGGCCTCACCCTCGACTGAGGAGGCCCCCATGGCCACGCCCGCTCCCGAGACCGTCACCGACGCCGTCGCCTTCCTCGCCGCGCAGGGCTACGTCGAGGACTACACGGTCTGCCCCACCGGCATCGCCTCCTCCGGCCACGACGACGTGCACCCCGCGACCGAGGCGCGCGTGGACCACACGTTCCGCTTCGAGGGGCCGACCGATCCCGGCGACGAGGCGATCGTGCTCGGCGTGACCTGCGGGGCCTGGGGCGAGAAGGGGGTCGTCGTGGCCGCCTACGGTCCCGACGCCGACCCGGAGGAGGCGGCGGTGCTCACCGCGCTCGCCCGGTCGGCGCGCCGCTGAACCCGGGCCCGCACACGCCGCGCCCGACCCGACCGGCCCCCGTCGCCGCCGCTTTGCCAGAATGCGGGCCGGGCCGACCAGGGCCTGCCGACTCCGGGGGGATGCCGTGACCTCGACCACCACGCCGTACGTGAACCTGCTCGATCCGGAGTGGTACGTCGACCCGTTCGACGCCTACCGCTGGTTGCGCGACGAGGACCCCGTCTTCTGGGACCCGGTGCAGCGGATCTGGGGGATCTCCCGCCACGCCGACGTCCTGGCCGTCGAGAACGACACGGCGCGCTTCTCGAGCCTCGACGGGTCGCGGCCCAAGACCGACCAGCGCGACGACACGTCGATGATCAACCGTGACGATCCCGCCCACCAGCGCCAGCGGATGGTCGTCGCCCGACGCTTCACCCCGAGGGGGGTGCGCAGCCACGAGGACCGGGTTCGCGACCTCGTCACGGTCATCCTCGACGAGGCGTCGGCCGACGGCGGTTGCGAGGCGGTCGAGATGATCGCCTCGCGCCTGCCGGCGATGGTGATCTGCGAGCTGCTCGGCTACGACGCCTCGCTCTGGCCGAAGGTGCGCGAGTGGTCGGAGGTGACGATGTACCAGGCCGGCCAGACGCCGGCCGACGGGAGTCCCGCCGATCAGTCGAGCGCGAGCATCGACGCCATCATGGAGTTCGCCGCCGAGACGATGGCGGTCATCGCCGCCCGGCGGACCGAGCCCCGGGACGACCTCATCTCGGTGTGGGCCCACACCGAGGTCCACGGCCAGCCGTGGGACGACGGCGAGATCCTGGCCGAGGCCCTGCTCGTGCTCGACGGGGGGGCCGAGACCACCCGGGCGGTGATCGCCGGGAACCTCGTCGAGCTGGCTCGCCGACCCGAGCAGCGTCGGGCGCTGGTCGACTCCCCCGACCTGCTCGGCTCGACGGCCGTCGAGGAGTTCATCCGGTGGGTCACGCCGATCAGCAACATGCGCCGCACCGCGCTGGTGGACACCGAGCTGCACGGCCGGTCCGTGAAGGCCGGCGACGAGCTGTTGCTGCTGTACGGGTCGGCCAACCGTGACGAGCGGGTGTTCGACGAGCCCGACACCTACGACGTCACCCGGACGCAGAACCACCACGTCGCCTTCGGGTTCGGCACCCACTTCTGCCTCGGGGCGTCACTGGCGCGCCTGGAGCTGCGGGTGCTGTTCGAGGAGCTCCTGGCGCGCTTTCCCGACTGGCGGCTCCTCGACCCCGAGCCCCGCATCGTGCCGGCCACGTTCACCCGGGGCTACGGCGAGGTCCACATCGGGTTCTGATCGCGGCGTCAGCCGCTGTCGACGTCGCCTTCGCGCCGTACCCACCCGACGGCGACGCCGTCCCGGGGACCGCCACCCGGGCGGGGGTCAGGGGCGGCCTACACTCCGCGGCGTGGACGCCGACGCCTCACGGGCCCTGGTCCGACGCTGGTGGGCCGAGGTCTGGGGCGACGGGAACGTCGACGCCGTCGACGAGCTGTGCACCGATCCCTACATCCGCCACACCAGCCTGGGCACCGAGCGGATCTCACGGGCGGAGTACAAGCAGCGCCTCGCCCAGACCATGCACGTGCTGCGCGGCGCCGAGACCACGATCGACGACGAGGTGGTCGCCGGCGACCGGGTCTGGACCCGCGCCACCAGCCGAGGGGTGAACCTCACCACCGAGGATCGTCAGGTGCTCACGTGGATGGTCGTCCACCGCATCGAAGGCGGGCGCATCGCCGAGACGTGGGCGGCCACCCTGGCCGGCGTCGACTGGGAGCGCTGAGCACCGACCGCCCGGTCACCCGAGCCCGGCGACCACCTCCCGGTCGCTGAAGCGGCGGCGCCGCACGACGAAGACCGTCATGATGCCGATGACCACGGTGCCCATCCCGACGAGCGTGGTGCGCAGCCCGATCAGGTCGGCCAGCGCCCCGAGCGGGAGGGCGGCGATGCCGAACCCGCTGAAGCCCAGCATGACGAGCGACTGGATGCGCCCGTGGTACTCGAAGTCGCTGAGGTTCAACAGCAACGAGTTGGTCATCGTCTGGAAGGTCAGGCTGAAGGCCCCGATGAACATGAGCGCCAGCGCGGCGAGGGCGAACAGCGGCATGAGTCCCAGGGCGACGAGCCCGGCGCCGAACCCGAACCCGGAGAACATCACGAATCGCCACGGGTCCCGGCGGGAGCCACCCCGCGCCGCCACCAGCCCGCCGACCAGCGCCCCGGCCGCCGAGACCGCTGACAGGATCCCGTAGCCGCCGGAGCCCTCGTCGAAGATCCCGTCGGCGACCGACGGGAGGAAGGCGAAGTACGGGTAGCCGACCATCACGACGGCGAGCGAGGTCATGACGAGGAGCGCCAGGTCACGACGGCGCGAGACGTAGCGCACGCCCTCGGCGATCTCGGCGAACGGCGACGGTCGGGTACCGGCGGCGGGCGCACGCCCGGGGGGGAGGATGGCCGTCAGCGCCATGCCCACGAGGCACAGCACGCCGCAGACGATGAACACGGCGGCGAGGCCCCACACGGCGACGGCGATCACGATCCCGGCGATGCTGGGCCCGATGATGCGCATGGCCTCGGCGCCCATCTGCCCGAGGACGATGGCGTTGGACAGCACCCGCCGCTCGACGAGCTCGGTGGTGTAGGCCATGCGCGCCGGACCGAACAGCGCGAACGCGACGGCCTGCACGGCGCTCGAGGCGAGCAGCATCCAGTACCGGGCGGCGTCGACGAGGACGGCGATCCCGATCGGGAGCGACGACAGCGCCAGGAGCAGCTGGGCGACGACGAGCACCGCCCGCTTGGGGAAGCGGTCGGCGGCCACTCCCCCGAAGGGCGTGGCCACCAACATGGCCAGGCCGAAGGCGAGCAGCACCCCGCCGAGACCGGCGTTGGTGCCGGTCAGATCACGGGCCAGCCATCCGCGGGCGATGGCCTGGGCGGTGACGGCCAGGAAGACGAGGAGCCCGACCAGCCAGAGGCGGCGGTAGGCGAGCACCCGCAGCGACGCGAACGTGCTCACCGGCTCCGATGCGGGTTCGTCGCCGGCGGCCCGGTTCACCGCTGCTGCCCACCCGTCGACGTCACCCGGCCTTGCTATCAGCAATCGCTCCGGATCCCGCCGTTGCGCAGCCGGCCCCGGGTCCCCCGGCGTGCGTGACCGGCGTGGCGACCGGGCATACTTGGAGATCCGTTCTGCGAAAGGCTCCCATGGACTTCAAAGTGGGCTCGAAGGTCATCTACCCGGCACACGGCACCGCGGTGGTCACCGGTCGCTCGGTGCGCAAGGTCGACGGGGAGAAGATCACCTACCTCGAGCTCTCGGTGGCGGCCGGCGAGGAGTCGTGGCGGGGCGGGGCGCTGAAGGTCTCCGTGCCCGAGGACCGCGCCGAGGACCTCGGGGTCCGTCCGGCGATCTCGGAGGACGAGGTCGAGGACGTGCTGGCCGTGCTGGCCGTCACCAACGTGCGCGTGCCGACCAACTGGTCTCGGCGTTTCAAGAACCACCAGGAGAAGATGAAGTCCGGCGACATCTACGAGTGCGCCGAGGTGGTGCGCAACCTGTCGCTGCGCGAGCGCAGCTCGAAGCTGTCGAGCGCCGAGAAGGCGATGCTGGGCAAGGCCCGCCACATCCTGGTGAGCGAGCTGGCCGTGTCGTGGGACACCACGATGGAGGACGCCGGCGACCGCATCGACGCCGTCCTCGACGGCCTCCCCGTCACCTCCTGACCCACCGCCGCTCCGTCGGGAGCGGCTCCGCGGTCGCCTCTACGCAGCCCGCCGCACGAGGCCGGACGCGCCGGTGCCCGCCCCGAGGGCGGGCACCGGACGGAACCGAGGTCGGGCAGGGTCGGTCGACCGCTCAGCCGGTGAAGCGGGGAGCGGCGGTCACCGCCGCGGCGGCCGGGGTCGGGGCCGGGGTCGTCGGGTCGACGGGGACCTCGCAGGGCTCCATGGGGATCTGCTCGACGAACACGCCGACGGCGCCGTCGTCGCCACCGGCGGCGTAGACCACCAGGTGCTGCCCGGCCTCGAACTCGACGCTGGGGATCTGGACGAAGACCTGGTCGCCACCGGCCGGCACCACCGAGACGAACTCGGCGAGGGTGCCACCCGGCAGGTCTTCGGTCTGCTGGCCGCCCTCGGGGAGGTCGCTGATGATGGTCGACCTCGTCTCGGACCCGTCGACGAAGCCCACGACGTCGACCGGGCCGCCGGTGGCGGCACCGTGGCGCACCGTGAGGCGCGACGACGTCGCCGGCTCGTAGCAGCTGCTGTCGTTGTCCCACACCACGATGCTCGGACCCTGGGAGGTGTAGATGGCGGCGACGGTGACGTCGTCACCCGGGTCCACCGTGACCTCGTCGGCCAGGATGGTCTTGCTCTGGCAGGACTCGGCACCGGGGAAGATGGCGACGTCGTAGGTGCCGGCCGGGAGCTCGAGCGGGCCGAACGAGTCACCCAGGACGGCCGCCGTCTCGAACACGTCGCCGCCGTCGACGCAGATGTACACGGGGAAGTCGCTTCCGAACTCACCTTCGGGAAAACCGAAGGTCGCGGCGTGCACGATCGTGACCGAGGCGGGGGCGGCGGTGCCGGCGCCGGCGGCCGCCGGGACCAGGCCCACCGCCACCAGCGAGGCGACGAGCAACAGGGCGAAGCGCTTCATCCGTGAACTCCTTGTCCGGCGGCTCGCCCGATCCCGGACGAGTGACCCACGGATGATAGGCGCATCATCACCATCTGCGGGCGTTCCGGACGCCGCCGGGCGAGCCGAGGATAGGGTCGACGGCTTGGCCGAAGAGGGGGAGGACGGTCGTGGACGACCACCGGTGGGTGCTCGGGCGATCGGTGCCGGCGCCTCGATGACCGACGATCCGAAAGGCAGGGTCGAGGCCTCCCGGTCGATGCCGCTGCTGTTCCTGCTCACCGGGATCATGTCGCTCGGCTACGGCAGCGTGTTCACGCTGCTGGCCGACATCCGCGACCGCTTCGGGTTCGACGACGCCGCCGTCGGGCTCATCGCCTTCGCGGGGTTCGCCACCGGGTTCGCCAGCCAGGTCGTCCTGGCCCGCTACGCCGACCGGGGCCACACCGCCCTGATGCTGCGCAGCGGCGTGCTCGCCGCCGCCGCCGGGGTCATGTGGATGCTGGTGGCCGCGGAGCTGTGGCAGTGGGTCGGCGCCCGCCTGCTGCTCGGCCTGGGGGCGGGCACGGTGGGGCCCGCCGTGCGGCGCCTCGTCATCGCGCGGGACCCTGCGAACGTGGGGGCGAACCTCGGGCGTCAGACGGCGTTCGACGTCGGGGGGTTCGTGCTCGGGCCACTCGTCGCCGCGGTGGCGGCGGAGCTGTTCGGGCTCCGAGCGCCGTTCGCCGTGCTGCTCGCCCTGTACGTCGCCGCCTTCGCGCTCCTCACCCGCCTCGACC
The DNA here is from genome assembly GCA_025455885.1 of Acidimicrobiales bacterium. Lineage (NCBI taxonomy): Bacteria > Bacillati > Actinomycetota > Acidimicrobiia > Acidimicrobiales > Acidimicrobiales bacterium. The sequence goes on along the minus strand of JALOLR010000016.1, from coordinate 5,323 downwards.
TGCGGGCGGGGACGGTCGCCGAGTCCTCGCACCGGGCCGTCCGCCGGATGCTGGTGCGCCCGGCCGTGCAGTCGGCGCTGTGCACGGCCGTCGCCTTCTACCTGACCATCGGCATGTTCGAAGCCCTGTGGTCGCTGCTGTTGCGCGACCTCGGCTCGGCGACCTGGCTCATCGGCGTGACCCTCAGCCTCTTCACCGTGCCGATGGTGCTGTTCGCCGCGCGGGGCGGGCGTCTGGCCCAGGCCAAGGGCCCGCTCCGAGTCATGTCGGTCAGCATCGTCGTGGCCGCGGCCTGCACCGCCGTCTACGGGTTCGGGCCGCTCTGGGTGCTCATCGTCGCGTCCGGCGTGCATGCCCTGGCCGACGCCTACACCCTGCCCGGCAACCAGGTGGCGGTGGCGATCGCCAGCCCCGCCGACCAGTTGGCCACCGGACAGGGCCTGCTGGGGGCGACCGGCCTGGCCGTCGCGGCGATGGCCGCCCTCGGGGGCGCCGCCGTCTACGAGACCTACGGCCGCGAGGTGGTCTTCACCGGCACCGCGGTCCTCATGCTGGTGTTCCTCGCCGCGGCGCGGTGGCGCTTCGCGGTCCACCTCCGTTCGCCTGCGCCGCTCGACGAGGCACCGGAGCCGGCCTGACTCCGGACGGGGTGGCCTCGCCGGGGTACCGGGTACCGTCAGATCATGACCGAGACCGGCACCGTCGAACCCGGCGAGCTCGTGGTGGTGACGGGCGCCTCGGGCTACATCGGCGGGCGACTGGTGCCCGAGCTGCTCGAGCGCGGCTACCGGGTCCGCTGCCTGGCCCGCACCCCGGCCAAGCTCGACGCCGCCCCGTGGGGCGCCCAGGTCGAGGTCGTGCGCGCCGACCTCGAGGAGCCGTTGGGCAGCGCCTTCGACGGCGCTGCCGCCGTCTACTACCTGGTGCACACCATCGGTGACGGGCCCGACTGGGTGGAGCGAGAGTCCACGGCCGCCCGCAACGTCCGCGACACGGCCGCCCGCGCCGGTGTCCGACGGATCGTCTACCTCGGCGGGCTCGGCGACGACGAGTCCGAGCTGTCCCAGCACCTCGCCAGCCGTCACGAGGTCGGCCGCGTCCTCGCCACCGGCCCCGTCCCCGTGACCGAGCTGCGGGCGGCGATCATCATCGGCTCGGGGAGCGCGAGCTTCGAGATGCTGCGCTACCTCGTCGAGGTGCTGCCGGCGATGGTCACGCCCCGCTGGGTCGACACGCGGTGCCAGCCCATCGCCGTGCGCGACGTGCTCCGCTACCTGGTCGAGTGCCTCCGCGAGCCGCGCACGGCGGGGCGAGTCCTCGAGATCGGTGGGCCCGACGTCATCTCCTACCGGGAGATGATGGACGTCTACGCCGACGCCGCCGGCCTGCGCCGTCGCGTGATCGTGCCGGTCCCCGTGCTCTCGCCCCGTCTCTCGTCGCACTGGGTCGGGCTCGTCACGCCACTCCCGGTCGCGCTGTCGCGCCCGCTGGTGGCGTCGCTGATCAACGAGGTCATCGTCCACGACCCCGCGATCACCGAGCTCCTCCCCGGCCCGCTGTTCACGACCCGCCAGGCCATCGACGCCGCCCTCCTGCGCATCCACGAGGGTGCGGTCACGACCCGGTGGGACAGCGCCGAGCTCGAGGGTCGCCCTCCGGCCGAACCCATGCCCACCGACCCGAGCTGGGCAGGCGGCACGGTGCTCACCGACGTTCGCACCGCCGACGCCTCCGCCCCCGTCGACGCCGTCTTCGCGGCGCTGTGTCGCCTCGGCGGCGACCGGGGCTGGCACAGCAACGGTTGGCTGTGGAACGTGCGGGGGGTCGTCGACAAGCTCATCGGCGGGGTGGGCATGCGTCGGGGCCGCCGGGATCCCGACCGCCTCCGGGTGGGCGACGCGCTCGACTTCTGGCGCGTCGAGGCACTCGAGGACGGTGCGCTGCTCCGCCTGCGAGCCGAGATGAAGCTGCCCGGCGACGCCTGGTTGGAGTGGCGGGTGGAACCCACCGCCGTCGGCAGCCGGGTCCACCAGCTGGCCCGATTCCACCCTCGCGGGCTCCTCGGCCGCCTCTACTGGCTGGGGGTGGCCCCGTTCCACCGCTTCGTGTTCCCCGGACTACTGCGGGGGATCGTCGAGGACGCCGAGCACACCGGCTCCCCCCGACCGGACGCGACCCAGATCGTCCCCTGACCACGTCCCTGCCGTGAGTCCCGTCCCGCCCGGAAGCGTTTGCCGACGAAGGTGCCCGGTGGTCTGATGTCCCGGGTGAGCACCCAGAGGACCTCCGCGCACGGCGACGGACACAACATCCTCCCCGACCTCCACGCCGGCCTCTCGGTGGCCGAGCGACGGGCCCGTGGGCGTTCGCTGCGCCAACGGATCCCGAGGTCGTCGTTCGCCGACTGGCGCCCACCGGATGCCCGGGTGGATGTGGTCGCCCAGCTCGCCGAGCAGGAGCTCACCCGGGTCCCGGAACTGGTGCCGGTCCGTCACGAGCGGATGGCGGTATCGCCCTTCACCTTCTTCCGTGGCGCCGCCAAGGTCTTCTCCGCCGACATCGCCGAGCGGCCCCGCAGCGGCCTCACCGTCCAGCTCTGCGGCGATGCCCACCTCTCGAACTTCGGGGGCTTCGCCTCCCCCGAACGGGTGATGGTGTTCGACCTCAACGACTTCGACGAGACCCTGCCCGGTCCGTTCGAGTGGGACCTGCTGCGCCTGTCGGCCAGCTTCGAGATCGCCGCCCGCGAGAACGGGCTCGACGGCAGAGTGCGCGGGCAGGTGCAGCGGGCGCTCGTCGCCGCCTACGCGGGCGCCATGGCGGAGTTCGCACCGATGAGCTACCTCGAGATCTGGTACGCCAAGGTCTCGGCGACCGAGGTCGAGGCCAAGTGGGGCGCCGAGCTCACCGAGGCCATGCACGAACGCGTGGCGGCGAACGCCCAGAAGGCCCGTGGCAAGGACCGGCTGAAGGCCTTCAAGAAGCTCACCACCGTCGTCGACGGCGAGCTCCGCTTCGTCAGCGACCCGCCCCTGCTCGTGCGCGTCGACGACATCGACGGCGGCCAGGACCTGCACGTCCTGATGACCATGGCCCACGGGGTCCTCCACAACTACCGACGCACGCTCCAGGCCGACCGACGGGTCCTGCTCGACCGGTACGAGTTCGTGGACCTCGCCCGCAAGGTCGTGGGCGTGGGCAGCGTGGGCACGCGGTGCTGGGTGGCACTCATGATCGGCAAGGACACCGGTGATCCGTTGTTCCTCCAGATCAAGGAGGCCGAGGCCTCCGTCATGGAGCCCCACCTCGGCGGGAGCGGGTTCGCCCAGCACGGGCAGCGCGTCGTCGAGGGGCAGCGGCTGATCCAATCCGCCAGTGACATCTTCCTCGGCTGGGACCGCCACATCGGGGTGGACGGGCTCCCCCACGACTACTACTTCCGCCAGCTCTGGGACTGGAAGGCCTCTCCCGACATCGCCGCCATGGACCCTGCCATCCTCGAGTCGTACGCCCGCCTCTGCGGGTACACCCTTGCCAGGGCCCATGCCCGGACCGGGGACGCCGCCATGATCTCGGGCTACCTCGGGACCGGCAAGGTCCTCGGTGAAGCCCTCACCGAGTTCGCCGCCAACTACGCCGACCGGACCGAGCTCGACCACGCCACGTTCGTGGCGGCCGTGACCCACGAGACGAACCGCACCGAGGCCGCCCGCGTCGACGCGTGACCTGGTGCGCCCATCATCAGTTCGACCGGACACCGTCTGTCAGACTGAGGTCAGCGGCCGCTCCGGGCGACGCTGGGGGACAACCGAGAGGAGTCGACATGGCAGAGACTCGACAGGGCGATCCGACTGGCTGGGTGGGCTGGATCTTCTTCGCCGGCGTCATGATGATCCTGGGCGGATCGCTGAATGCGGTCTACGGCCTCATCGCCCTCCTCAACGACGAGTGGGTGGTGTGGGGGAATCGGGGCACCGTCTACCTCGACATCACCCAGTGGGGCTGGGTGCACCTCATCCTCGGCGTGCTGGTGCTGGCGTCGGGCTTCGGCGTGCTCGCCGGCAACGTGTTCGCCCGAACGATCGGCGTGATCGTCACGGCGATCGCCATGGTCGGGAGCTTCCTGGCCATGCCGATCTACCCGCTGTGGTCCGTCACGCTGCTGGTCATCGAGGTGCTCGTGCTGTGGGCGCTGATCGTCCACGGCCGTGAGGTCCGCGAGTAGCTGCGGTCCCCTCGGCGCGGGCCGCCGTCGGGGTCACTAACGTCGGTGCGACGTCGCGACCCGGTCCCGACGCGATCCGGAGGTGTCGAGATGACCGACCAACCGACCGAGCCGACGCCCGAGGACGGCGCCGCGGGGGAGCCCATCCCCTTCAGCCAGGTCTCCCCCGAGGCCGCCCGGGCGAGCGAGACCTCCCCGGTGGCTGACACCCCTGCGCCCTCGGAGCCCGCGCCCGTCCCGACGCCCCCGCCCACCGAACCGATCCCCACGCCGCCGGAGCCCGCGCCCGTCCCGGCACCCCCGCCCACCGAGCCGATCCCTGCACCCCCGCCGATCGAGCCCATCCCCACACCGCCGGAGCCCTCGCCCGTTCCGACGCCCCCGCCCACCGAACCGATCCCGACGGCCACCGAGGCGGTCGGGGCCCGCGGGCCCATGGCCCAGCCTCCCGGCGAACCCGGGTGGTGGCAGGCCTCCGACGGCTGGTGGTACCCGCCCGAGTCCCAGCCGGGGTACAGCCCGGGGTACGACACCGCCGCGGCCGGTGCGTACGCGCCGGCCGCCGCGCCAGCCACCGCGTACACCGCCCCCGCCGGCTACCCGGCGGCCGCCGGCTACGTCCCGCCCGGCGTGCAACCCAAGTCCAGGATGGCCGCCGGGATCCTCGGCATCCTCCTCGGCGGCTTCGGCGTCCACCGCTTCTACCTCGGGTACACCAACATCGGGATCATCCAGATCCTGGTCACCGTCTTCACCTGTGGCCTGGGGTCGATCTGGGGGCTCGTCGAGGGGATCCTCATCCTCGTCAAGAACGAGAACTTCCTCACCGACGCGAACGGGGTCCCGCTCGCCGATTGACATCGGTCACACACGCTCGGGTTTCGCCGGTTTTCACCTCCGGTCGGGCACCATCCAGGTGCGGGCCCGGCCCCGTACAGATGGCACGGGGCCCGTCGGGCCCCAGACCCGAGTGGAATCCGAGGTGCCCTTATGAACCCGCTGGTGATCGTCGTTCCCGTGGTCGTGGTGTTGGCGGGGTTGGTGGTGTTCGCGGCGTTGCGGCGTCGTGACACCGGTGAGGCGATCGGGCAGTTGTCG